>JANOJB010000004.1:0-22909 GCA_031407985.1 Pseudomonadota bacterium
CAATTCCCGATTACGGAAGGACGATCGCTTGGAGACACTGCTTGGCCGGCCGCTCGAAGTCGAGGTTCGCGACTCGATCGAGAAGGCAATGAAAATTCTGAAGCAGAAGATGTCGAAGGAAGGCATCCTTCAAGAGATCAAACGCCGCCGGTACTATGAAAAACCGTCGGTGAAGAAAAAACGAAAGATGCGCGAGGCGCGTAAGCGTCGACGCCGCGAGCAGAAGCGCCGCGTGGTGCGGTAGGCGGCCATGGCCGAGTCGCCCCGCACGTCGCGGGCGCGGCTCGGAACCCGCGCCGTGCACGTGGCCCGATCGGGACCAGCCCTGGGGCCCAGCGGAGAAACCGCGCATACGGCCCCGCTGTTCCAGACCGCGAATTTTGTATACCCGGATGCGGATGCCGCCGATCGCGCGGCGGCCGGGGGCGCGTATCTGTACGCGCGACACGGCAATCCCACGACCGATTCCCTGGCGACGGCGGTCGCTGATCTTGAGGACGCCGAAGCCGGCCTGACGTTTTCCTCCGGCATGGCGGCCATCGCTGCGGCGGTATTCGCCCACGGCGCAGGCGGCGAAGTGTTGGCCTCCGAAGGGCTGTACGGCGGATCGATTCAACTTCTGTCCGAACTTGGCCCGCGCCACGGTATCACCACCCGATTCGTTCCCTTCTGGGATCTTGGCGCCGTGCGGGCCGCGATCGGTCCTGCCACCCGCCTGCTGTTGGTCGAGACGATCTCGAACCCCCTGCTGCGTGTGGTTGACCTGGACGGGCTGGGAGAACTTGCGCGCAAACACGGCCTGGTCCTGTTGGTCGACGGGACTTTTTCGTCGCCGGCTCTATGCCGGCCGCTAGCGCGCGGCGCCAGCCTGGTCGTTCACAGCGTTTCGAAATACATCGGTGGCCACGGCGATCTGATTGGCGGCGTGGCGGTCGGTCATCGCGCCGCGATCGACAAGTTGCGTCCGTATCTGACCCTGCTGGGGGGCAACATGGATCCGTTTTCGGCGTGGTTGGCGCTGCGCGGCCTGCGCACGCTGGCGATTCGGATCGAGCGGGCATCGGCGACGGCTGCCCGCCTGGCCGATTTCCTTGCGCGGCAACCGGCTGTCAAACGCGTCCACTATCCCGGCCGCGCGGATCATCCTGACCGGGCGATCGCGGCGCGAATCCTGGACGCTCCGGGCGCGATGATTTCGTTCGAGGTGGCCGACGGCACGGTGGCGCGCCGGATCTACGATCGCTTCGCGTACTTCGTGCGCGCCGCCAGCCTGGGGGAGGTTTCGTCGTTGGTCACGCATCCGGCTTCGTTTTCTCACAAGGGTGTGCCACCCGCCGAGCGCGCGCGGCTGGGAATCGGCGAGGGATTGTTGCGTCTGTCCGTGGGAATCGAGGACGCCGACGATCTGGAAGCGGATCTGGCCCACGCGCTGAACGGAGTTGCCTGATGGATCGACGAACCAGTTGGCTGGAGATTCAAATCGAGGTCGACCCCGAAGCCGCGGAGATCATCACCGCGGTCGTGGCCGACCTTGCCGATGGGGTCGAGCTGCGCGACGCGGGTACAGTGATTCGGGCGACCGCCGATCGCGCCCTGGTCATCGCGCATGTCGCGCCCGAGGACCGCGCGGACCTTCTGGCGGCTGTCGAGGAGACGGCCGTCCGGATGCGTGAATCGGGCCTGGCTATAGACCCGATCGTGATTACCGAGCGGGTCGCCCACGAAGACGAGTGGCGCGACGTCTGGAAGCAGTTTTTCCGCGCGACGCGGGTGGGCCGATCATTTATCGTGCGCCCCAGTTGGGATCCGGGTTCGGTCGCCGACGGGGATCGTGTGATCGATCTTGATCCTGGGCGCGCGTTCGGCACGGGAGGCCATGCGTCGACGCGGCTGGTGATTGCGCTGGTGGAGAACCTGGCCGAAACGCTGGCGGCCGAGGGGAAGACCGCGCCGCGTTTTCTGGATCTGGGCTGTGGCTCGGGAATCCTGTCCATCGCCGCCGCGCGCCTTTGGCCCGATGCGACCGGCCTGGCCGTGGATCTGGATCCCGAATCGACGGCCTGCGCGCGAGAAAACTTCGAGCGCAATCACGTCAGCGCCGTGGAACTGCTGGCCGGAACGCTGGATGCCGTGCCGTCAGAGCCGCGGTTCGACGTGGTGCTGGCGAATATTCAGGCCGATGTGCTTTGTGCCCTGGCACCCAAACTGCCGTCGCGATTGGTCGACGGGGGGCGGGCAATTCTGTCGGGGTTGTTGCTGCGCGACGCGGAGCCCGTCCTGGGATTGTTCCGCGAGGCGGGCTTCGAACTGGTTCGGCGCCAGGACGAGGGTGATTGGGCGGCCCTGGAGCTGCGCTTGGGCGCGCGCCCGTGACGGGAGCGTAAGCGGCATGGCGCGCCTGTTCGTCGCCTCGCGGGATCTGGTTGGCCCGCACCTGACATTAACGGGCGAGGCGCATCGTTATCTGACGCGGGTCTTGCGCCTGGGCGCCGGGGCGCGGGTCGACCTGTTCGATGGTCTGGGCTTGGAGATCACGGCGACGGTGGTTCGGGCCGGAGGGCGCGAGGTGACGCTGGAACTGGGCGACCCACGCCGGGTGGCGCGACAGCCAACACCGCCCGTTACGTTGTTGCAGGGACTGGCACGCGCGGAGCGCATGGATCTGGTCATTCAAAAGGCGACCGAGTTGGGCGCCGCCCGCGTGATCCCGGTGCGCGCCGCCCGCAGCGCCGCGGGACAACAAACGCGCCCCGACCGCTGGGAGAAAATCGCCCGCGAGGCCGCGCGCCAGAGTGGGCGCGCGGATCTCCCGGTGCTGTCGCCGATCGTGCCGCTTGGCGACGCCATCGCCAGCCTGGATCTGCAAGCGACACGCCTCGTCCCCTGGGAGGACGCGCCCGGAGCCCCGCCGCTTGGCCGGTCGATTCCCGCCGCACCGGTCGCCGTCGCCGTGCTGATCGGACCGGAGGGGGGCCTCACCGTTGACGAGGTCGACCTGGCGAGGGCCGCGGGATTCCGGGTCGTGACGCTGGGCCCCCGGATCCTGCGCACCGAAACCGCCGCCATCGTCGCACTGGCATTGATTCAAAACCTGGTTGGTGCGATGGGAACGAGCGAACCTTTTGCCGGCACCGCCTCCGAAGATTCCTCCAACCATTCGTCCGACGATCTTTCTTGAGGTCAAATCTTGCCCTTGCCCATGTCGCTTCGCACAATGGGTCCGTGAGCGTCGCGGTCCCCATGCCGACCAGCACCCTAGGTTCCTCAGTCTCGCGCGGCCATTCCGACCGCGTGTTGCGCGTGCGCGTCAGCGGGTTCGGCCGCCGCTTCGTGGCAGCGATCGTGGACGGCCTGCTGCTGGCGTCGATCAGCATGATGGTGACGCTGGTGACCGCGCTGGCGCTGGGGGCGCCGTTGCCACACGCGCGAGAGATCGGTCCCGATCTTCTGGTCGCGGGAATCCTGGACCGCAATCCCATGGCGGTCGGCGCCATCGGTCTGTTCGCCGGGCTCACGATCCTTTACGAGCTGTATGGCACGGGGATAGCGGGGCAGACCTTGGGGATGCGGCTGGTGCACATCCGTGTCATCGCGTCGCGTGGCGGCCCACCGGGCGCGGTGCGGGGCATGGTACGTGTGTTGGCGCTGGCGCTCAGTGTTCTTCCTGGGGGTCTGGGCTGGCTGTGGGCGCTGTTCGACCGGGAACACCGCGCGCTGCATGATCACGTTGCGGGCACGTACGTGATCCTGGACAGCTGACGCCCGATTGACGTTCAGAATGGCCGGCTGGTGTCGCGCTGCCTGCTTTCACGCTAGAAGCGCCGCATGTCGGCGCGGTTTGCAACCTGGTTGATCGGCGAGGGCGTGTTGCCCGAAGCGACGATCCTGGCGGCGTCGGCCCGCCAGTTGGTTTACGGAGGGGCGCTGGACACCGCGATCCTGGAGATGGGGGTCATGACGGAGTCCGCGTTGTGGGCGCGGTTGGGCGCTGCCACCGGCCTGCCGGTTCCCACGCCCGCGCTATGCGAGGGGCAGCTGGCCGAGACGCCGCCGTCGATGGGAGCCGCGCGCACCGGCGTTTTGCGAACGGTTCCCGTCGCCGCCAAGGCCGGCGCGCTGAAGCTGCTTTGCTCCGAGCCGGTGGCGGCCGACGAAATCCAGGCCGCCGCGATCGAAAGTGGGTTCACCGCCCGGCTGTATGTCGTTCCCGAGGTGCGCCTGCTGGCGGCCAGGCACCGCGTGTACGGGGAACCTATGCCCGCGCGCTACGCGCCCTTGCTGGCGCGGATTCTCGGGGCCGCGCGCACGCGAAGGAACCATTTCGCGCGACCGCCAGAAGCGACGCCCCTCGAAACAGCACCGACCGCCGATGGCGGGGCGACGCCCCTTGAAACAGCACCGACCGCCGATGTCGGGGCGACGCCCCTTGAAACAGCACCGACCGCCGATGTCGGGGCGACGCCCCTTGAACAGTTGTTGGACCTGCACTTGATGGGCTTGTCAGGGCCCATCGCGGCTGATTCGGATCTCGAGCTCGACATCGGCGTGGTTGATCCGTCCGGTAGCCCGCTTCGCCTGGAAGTGCCGGGACCCGATCACGATTCGCCCGATTCTGGAGGTCACCCGGCAACCGAGGCCTTGTGCCGCCGGGCCCGGGATTCCCATGACAAGGGCCGCGCCTTGGCGCTGCGGGCGTTGCGGCGCCGGCTGGCCCACCCGGCGGCGCTGACCCTGTTGGGTGAGCTTCGGGCGGCGGCGACGGGCGGACAGGGGGACAATGCGATCGAGGCCATCAACGCGCTCGGGGAGCTGCGCGACGAGACCATGATCCCGGCGCTGATACGCGGGCTTGCCCCCGGAACGCCGCCGAAGTTGGCCGAGGCCATCCACCGTGCGTTGGTTGCTCTGGCGGCGCAGGATCACGGACGATCACGGCGGCGCTGGCAGGTGTGGGCGGACCGCAACACCCAACGTCCCCGGACGGAATGGCTTCTGGACGGCCTGGCCCACAAAGAACCCCACATCCGGATGGCCGCGTCCGAAGAGCTGCGCCAGCTGTCCGGCGATTCCTTCGGTTACCTCTTCGACCTGCCCAAACGGCAACGCGAACAGGCAAGGCGCAAGTGGATGGCCTGGTGGAAAACCTGGCACGAGCAGCCGGAGAGGCCGTGACGACACCACGGCCTTTCTGGGCCCGCGAACGATTCCCCCCTGCCGCTGGCGCCCAAGGCGCGCTAGATTCCCGGCCCGCCCATGTTTGAAACGCTGACCAAAGGTTTCCGTTCCGCAAAACAGCGCTTCCAGGGTCTGGCCGAACTGGACGAAGCCACTGTCAACGACGCTCTGGGCGACGTGCGCACCTCGTTGTTGGAGGCGGACGTCGGCTACGACGGCGTCGCCGACTTCTGCAACCGGGTACGGGCGAAGGCCGTCGGCGTGATCGTCAAGGTCAAGGCGTCGACCAAGGAAAAGGTCCGACGCGTCAGTCCCGAGGACCATTTCGTCAAGATCTGCCACGACGAACTGTGCGACCTGATGGGCCCGGTGGACGCCAGCCTGAAGTACGCGAAGAAGGGCCCCACCGGCATCATGCTTGTCGGGCTGCAGGGATCCGGCAAGACGACCACGGTCGGAAAGCTGGCGCATTTTCTTCAAAAAAATCACAAGCGCCCGTTGCTGGTCGCAGCCGACGTGTATCGCCCGGCCGCCATCGAGCAGCTGCAGGTCATCGGCGAACGGCTGGGCATTCCCGTCTACGCCGAGCCGGGTGGCTCACCACCAGATATCTGCGAGAAGGCCGTGCGTGTCGCCGCCGAAACCGGCCGCGACGTCGTGATCTTCGATACCGCCGGCCGGCTGGCGATCGATGAGCTGCTGATGCAAGAGCTGGCCGACATCAACACGCGCACGCGCCCCGCGAACATCCTGTTGGTCGTCGACGCGATGATCGGACAGGACGCCGTCGTAACCGCCAAGGGATTCAACGATCGCTTGAATCTGGACGGCGTGATTCTGACCAAGCTGGACGGTGACGCCCGCGGCGGCGCGGCGCTGTCGGTCAAGGCGATTACGGGAAAACCGATCAAGTTCGTCGGCATGGGCGAATCGTCGGAACGGCTGGAGGAGTTCCGCCCCGACGGTATGGCCAGCCGCATCTTGGGACGCGGCGACGTGGTGGGCCTGGTCCAGCAGTTCGAGGAAGTCGTCGACGAGGAGAAGGCCGAACAAGACGCTGTTCGAATGTTGAAGGGGAAGTTCGACATGAACGACTTCCTTGAACAGATCGGCGTGCTGAAGAAGATGGGATCGTTGGCCGACATGGTCGACAAGATCCCCGGCATGGCGGACGCCATGCCCGAGGGCGCCAAGATCGACGATCGCGAGCTGGATCGTATCAAGGCGGTCATCTCGTCCATGACGGAGGACGAGCGGCGCCACCCCGAACGGTTCGTCGTCACCAGCTGGGAAGAGATCGTCGAGGGGGGCAAACGCAAGAAGAAGCGCAGCGCTTTTTACGACCAGAGCCGTCTGCGCCGCGTGGCGCGTGGATCGGGCCGCAAGGAAACCGAAATCGCTGATCTGTTGAACCGGTTCGCGACCATGCGGCAGATGATGATGCAGATCGGGATGTCGACCGGCCTGCTGGGCAAAATTCCCGGGTTCAAGCAACTGGCCCAGTTGAAGAAGTTCGCCGGCGTCGACGTGAATCAGCTGGCGTCGATGATGAACACGCCGTCGGCCGAGCGCGGCCATTTCCAGGCCCCGAAACGCAACGTCGACAAGGGCAAGGACAAGCGCAAACGGAAAGACGCCCGCAAGGCCCGAAAGGCCGGGCGCAAGCGCCGCTGATCAGGCGTTCATTCATCACGCCAAGCAGCGTTCAGGATCAGCGCGTACCGACCAGCAACACGACCAGACCAGCGACGGCGGCGACCACCACCGCCGCGGCGATCCCCGAGACAATCCATCGGGCCCACCTTGGCCAGCGACGCGTGCGCGGCGGCAAGTCGGACCCGGCGGGATTCAAGGTCGCGTCGATGTCTCCAGGGTCGGCGGTCGCGACCTGACTCTCAAGCGCGGGGGTCGACTGTGGCGCGGGGACCCCGTCCCGGCCGCCGGCACGGGCGCTGGCATCTTGTGACGCCGAAGGGCTCCCCGTGCCCGCGCCCGCGTCCGATCCCGCGCCCTGCCCCACCCCCGCACCGTCGGTCCGATCGGCCTCCAGACTCTCCATGCGGCGCAGGTAGCGGTCTTCAGGATCGGCCAGGCGCAACACAACGGGACCAACCTCGATTCGATCACCGTCGGCAAGGTTCAGGTCGCCAGGGATGGCCTGGCCATTCACCAACACTCCGTTTCTGGATCCGAGGTCCGAGACCACCACGCCATCCCAGCGCCGGAGGAAGGCGGCATGCTCACGCGATACGTGTTCACCAAACAGGATCAGATCACAGCCATCGGCCCGGCCGACCAGATACCTGCGATCGCGAGCCGCCAGGCGTACCGCCGAAGGATGCCCGGATCCCGACTCGATGGTCAGCGTCGGCACGTCGCCGCCCACCACGCCGAACAGATCGCTGATCAGCCGCCGGGCAAGGGTCGCGGTACCTTCCGATCCCCGATGAGTCGCCGACCAACCGTCGAAGACGATATCGACGGTTGCGATCCGCACGCGCTGGCCCGACCGCAACCGCGCGGGTCGCCGCGCCGCCAAGCGGGTGCCATCCAACCAACTTCCATTGGTGCTGCCCAGATCCTCCACCCACCAATCGCCGGGCAACTCACCCCGAAACAGGCGGGCGTGAAACGACGACACCCCCGGAAATGGCAGCTCGATTTCGGCCGCCGGTTGTCGCCCGATCCGCAACTCGTCCAAGTCGGACGTTATCTCGAAGGCGCGCTCTTCCGACGGACCCTCGGCCATACCGGACGAAGCGACGGCGGCCCACCCCGCACGCAGTTCCTCCGGGGCGGGGAGGATCCGGAAGCGCACGGGCATGGCGCCACTTTAGCGGGGCGGCGTCGCCAGACTCAAACGTCCGGACAGGATCTCGGCCGCCCGGACCTTTTCGGCGGACATTTCGGCAGGGGCCTCGTCGACAAAAATCTGCAGCGCCGACCGCGCCTGTTTGGCATCGCCGACGCGAAACAGCGCCTCCGCCAGCAGCAGGCGGGCCTGGGGATACGGCGTGCGGATCTCCAGAGCCCGTTGCGCGGCGGCGACCGCGGCCTGGGGACGCTCACGACGAAGCTCGACATACGCCAGCGCGAATTGGACGGCCGCGTGGCGCGGCGCGACCAGCGCGGCAGCCGCCAGCACCGCCGCCGCGTCATCCATGCGACCTTGCTCGGCCAACACGGTTCCCAATCCCAGGCGATCGTCGACCGATCGAGGTGATCCTCCCTCGGTCCGCAGCACGACCCGAAACGCACCCTCGGCACCAGCCAGATCACCCCGGCGCCGCAGGATTTCGGCCCGGGCGCGGTGCGCGGCGGGCAAATCAGGATCGATATCCAGCGCGCGACGCACGGACGCCTCGGCGGCGGCGACGCGATCCAGGCGCGCCAGAACCAGAGCGTGCGCGGCGTGGGCGGCCGCATTGCGTGGATCGGCCTCGCACATTTTTGCCAGTTCCCAGCGTGCATCCTGCAGACGTCCAAGGCGCAGCAGGGCCTCGCCCGTGCCCAGCCGCGCCGCCGCGTACCCGGGATCGATCGCCAGAGCGGCGCGAAAACGATCCAGGGACTCCTCGATCGATCCCGCGGCAAGCAGGATGCCGCCCAGGTTCAGGTGCGCCTCGGCCAGTTCTTCGTCCAGCGCCAGCGCCGCGTGAAAATGGCGAGCGGCGCCCCCACGATCGCCGTACCGCAACGCCACCAGACCCAGGCCATTTTCGGCCTCGGCCATCCGTGGTTCGTACTCCAGCGCCAGCGCGAACTGACCCGCCGCCCGATCCAGTTCCCCCCGCGCGAGCGCCGCCGCACCGGCCGCCTGAAACTCGACCGCCCTGACATGCAACGGGGCGGGCGGGCGATGTGCGCATCCCATGGCCGTCACAACTGACGCGGTGGTCGTCAGCACAACACAACACCAAAACCCAACCCCAAGCCGCGCGGTCTGGGCGATCACGGCCAAACTTGATCCAACGCAATGGCGATTGAGATGAAGCACCATCCCTCATCGGCAGCCGCGGACACAGGTTGCGGACAAAACACCGTCGGGCGCGATCGTGATGGTGACCGCCCCATTCAAATCGGTGCGCAGCACCCGAACGCCCCGATCGCGGTACCGCTTGACGATCTCGGGACGCGGAAAATGGAATCGGTTGCGCCAACCCAGGGACATGACCGCCACGCCGGGCCGCACGGCGTCCAGGAATTCGAGACTGGACGATGTCCGGCTGCCATGGTGGGGCACCTTCAGCACGTCGGACGCCACGGTCTGGCCGACGTCCATTCGTCCACGAATCTCACCCTCGCCGTTGGCCTCGATGTCGCCGGTGAACAGCACGGAGCGACCGGCAAAACCGGCGCGCAACACCAGCGACGCATCGTTGACGGTCGTCCCCTCGGGAACGCCGATCCCTTCGAAGAAATCGCCGCCAGCGCGGTTGGTGACGAACGGTCCCAGCGGTTCGATCACGACGCCGCCTGCTTCCCAGAGCACCGGAACCGGCGTGGGGATCCCACGGGCGCGCGCCTCGGACAACAGGAGCAGGTAGTCGGGGTTATGTCCGTCGTCGCCCGACGTCCACAGCCGACTGACGGGGAACCGATTCAGGATCCGATGCAGCCCGCCCATGTGATCCGGATGGGGATGGGACAACACGACCGCGTCCAGCCTCGTGATGCCGCGCGCGCGCAGAAAAGGTTCCACCACCCACGCGCCCGGGTCGAAGGATCCGTCATACGTGCCGCCACCGTCGATCAGAATCGTCGCGCCACCCGGCATCTGGACAAGCGCGGCGTCCCCCTGCCCCACATCCAGAAACGTCACGACCAGATTGGGATTCCACCGCCGGGCCAAGTCGCGTACGCCCATGCTTCCGAGCGCGACCGCCAGCAACATCGCAGCCGCCGCACCGACTGCCCCACGCCCAGATGCTGATCGACGTACCGACGCCAGCAGGCAAGCGAATCCAATCGACAACGCCGCGGTTTCGAACGCGTTCGGCGAACGCGTCAGCCACACGGGTGCGTGGCACCGAAAGAATTCGGCGATTGCCAGCGCCGCCCGCGCAGCCCAGCCCGCCAGGGTCAGCAACGGCCAGCCCCAGACCCTTCCCAGCGTCGCTCCCAGAACCGCGCCCCCAAGGCCGCAGGGAACCACGATCATCTCGACCAGCGGCACCAACAACAGGTTCCCCAGGGGTGCCGCCGGCGTGATCTCGCCGAAGTAGTGGGTGACCAAAGGCGCGGTGGTCAACCCCACGGCCACCGTCGCGGCGGCGAATCCACCCAGCCAGCGCCGCGATCGCAAGAATCGGGTAGCCGCCACCGCATCCGTCCCGTCCGTCGAGGCCGTCGAAGCCGTCAAGGAACCAACCTTGGCTTTCCCGCCCGGCGCCAGACGTGGCACGAGCATGGCCAAGGCCAGAACCGAGATCACCGACAACTGAAACGAGATATCCGAGATCACAAGGGGCGACCACGCGAGCAACACCAGAACCGCCGCCGCGATCGCCACCAGCGCCCCGCCCCGCCGCCCGATTGCGATCCCCATCAGCGCGAATCCCATCATCAAGGCCGACCGCACCGTCGCGATCGCGCTGCCCGTGACCAGTGTGTAAAAGCCGATCGCGGGAATCGCGATCAACGCCGCCGCGGCCCGCGGTTCGACCCACAACGGCAACCTGGGAATGGCCGCCAGCGCCCGGCGCAGACCCGCGAAGAACACCAGCGCGACGGCGGCCAAGTGCAGCCCCGACACCGACAGCACGTGCGTCGCGCCGGCCGCGCGGAATCCATCCTCGACCCTCGGATCGTTCCCGCGCCGTTCGCCGAGCACGGCGGTGTGAAGGAACACGCCCGCGCCCCCACCGACGACCTGATCGATCGCCCGCCCTAGATCCCGGCGGACCCGTGCCGCCCACCGAAAGACGATCGTGAAGACCGGCGCGCGAAAACCAATATCGGAATCATCCAGTCGAACGATGGCGTCGCTGGCGCCAACCCCCGCGAACAAATCGATGCCCGCCGCCCTGGCCCGCGTCGCCGAATCGGCGACCCCCGGATTGGCCAGCCCGCGCACCGAACGAAGGCGCGCCGTCACGCGCAGAGCATCGCCGGGAAGCAGGTCGGGCAGACCGCTGGCGACCGACAGCGCCACCGTCGCGCGCGCGGCCACGCCGTCCAGACGTTCAAGCGAAAAGCGAAGCCTGCTGCCGTCGTCCGCGATCTCGGGCGCCGACAAGACCCAACCCTCGGCGACGACGCGCCGATCGCTGTCCACCACGGCCGCAATCGCCGGTGCCAACGCGCGCGGCTGCATCGCGCGAGCCCCCATGTAAACACCGATCGCGCATGCGACGATCCCCTCCGCCAGGACCCATCGCCGGTTTCGGGCCAGCCAAAACGCGAGCAAGACCGGCAACGGCGCCACGATCATCACCGATGCGGGCGTTGCATCCGCAAGCAACGAGATCGCAACGCCCAGGGCCAACGCACCGGTCCACCAGATCAAACGCACCCCGTGTTTTCGCCATCGCGACGCCACGGTTGCGTCCAATCGTGGACAAGAGAGCGGCCAAGAGAGCGGCCAAAAACGTGGCCAAGCACGCGGCAAACAGCACGCGCGGCAGTGCGCAGATGTTACGAAGAATACGTGTAGGCGAAAAGATGCTGAAACATGAGTTCGCTATAAAGAATTCATCGAAGACAACGAGACGAACGCGGGAAGGTGGTGGCCATCAAAAAAACCAGGGGGACACAAAACTGAATAAGGGGAGCCTCATCACATCCGAAAATTGCTGGTTTTGGAGAATTGTTGATTTTGGAACAGCGGGGAGTGGGGTGGCAGGGAACGGGCGATTGGGGGCGAATCGGCGACGGCGGGGCGGGCGGACCGGGGGGCCATCAAGGGCGAGAGGGTTGGATCGGACGGGCGGTGTAAGAAGTCAGGCGCAGGGGTGCGGCCGGACTTCTTGCACCGCCACTTTTTTTTGCGCGCAGCGGCGCGCTGTCGTGGGGAGCAGGCCGGGCCGGCTGGCGATCAGCTGTTGCCCGGCGTTTTTTCGCTAACGGGCGGGGCGCCGTATTCCGGGGCGGGGGCCACAACACCGTACAACGCGACAATGCCCCGATCATTGGCGGCCGAGTCCGTCGTGTTGCCGCCGTCGGCGCCGCTGGTGTCGCCTGCGCTTCCGGTATCGAGGGTGCCGCCCGTGTCGGACATGGACGTGGCATCGCCGCCAGCATCGCCGTTCTTGGGGGGATCACTGTCGCACGCCGCGCCCGTGACCATCAACGTGGCGCCCGCCGCCAGAATCGCCGCGCGACTCATGCGACCGCGAAACGGATTGGGCGACACCGGCGCGCGCCCAGCCATGGTGGCCCCGCAAAACGGACATGCGGTCTCGGCGGAACGAACGTGGCGTTTGCACTCGAAACAAGGAACAAGTTGGCTCATGGCGGATCTCCTGGTTCGGTAATGGCAGCACGCGGAACCTTGGTTGGCAAATCCACAACGACCGGCCGACGCTGCCCGAGCCTGCTATTGTCGTCGACGTGCCGACGAAAAACGCCCTGACGATGCCGCGGGCGCGATGAAGATCAGGAACCTGGTCATTCCCGCGGCGCTGTTGCTGGCGGGCGGCCTCTACCTGAAATTCGGGATGCGCGGAGACGTCGACGGTGCGGAGGCCCGCAAACTGGTCGCCGACGGCGCGCGTCTGATCGACGTTCGGTCCCCGGAGGAATTCGCGGACGGCCATCTTCCCGGCGCTCTCAACATCCCCGTCGGGACGCTGGCCGCGCGGATGGGCGACGTGGGCCCCAAGGAGGCGCCCATCGTCCTTTACTGTCGCAGTGGAGCGCGCAGTTCCCGGGCCGCCAGGTTGTTGCGCGAACACGGATTCTCGCACGTGCGCAATCTGGGGCCGATGGGAGCCTGGTGACGGGTCGCGATTCGGAACGCCGCCGCTTGCCAGCGGTCGCGCGGAATGAAACGCTTGGCGCGTGCGCCTGAACCACCTCCAGCTCCCGTGCTCCGACATTGCGCGATCGATCGTTTTTTATCGTGTTTTGGGGCTGCAACCGATTGTGATTGAGAACGCCGAGGACGGCACGCCCCGCTACGCGCGCCTGCGAACACCCGATGGTGAGGTGACGCTGTCCCTGGAACGGTCGGCAACATGGATGTCGGTTGACGACAGGCAGCCGGGCCCGGCGATCTATTTCGAATGCGACGATCTGGATGAACGGGTGCGCGCGCTGTTGGCGGCGGGATACGCGTTCGTGACGCCACCCGAAATGCAGCCGTGGCGGTGGCGCGAAGCCCAGCTGACCGATCCGGACGGACACGGAATCCGCCTGTACCACGCGGGCCGCTACCGCCTGGATCCCCCCTGGCGTTTGCCCGACACCCCGGGCGCGCCGGATTCCACGACCCACGATGCCGATGCAACAGCAGCCACGGCGGCACATGCGCCCGCACCCGTCGCCGCCGACGCAACGACGGCTGCGATCTCCCCGGCACCCTCAGCCGAGGACGGAATCTCCCCGCCACCCGACCTCGCCGGCTTTCTGGCCGTCCACAACTACGGCTACGTGGACGCACGGATCCCGACCGCGCGTGATCAGGAGCTTGCGGCCCACCTGGAAAACCTGATCGCGCTTGGTCCGACCGCCCGCGACCAGGCCGCTTCCGATCTCGGGCGCCCCTATACGTCGACGCTGCTGACCTTCGCGGAGCGCATGGCGACGCATGCCGTGCGCCAGCGGCGGGATCGGCCGGCGCTGCTTGGTCTGTTCGCGATCGGCCTTTCCTGGCGCGCTGCCGCCGACGTGCGCGCCGCCATCCCGATCCTGGGCGTCCTGCACGACGCGGCGACGCGCGCGGGCGCGGATGCCGGGCGCGTCTTCGACGACGTGCAGGCCCTACTTCCCGACGACGTGGCGCGGGTGTTCCGCGATTTCCTGACGCGACCCGATCTGGACGACATCGCCGCCGAGATGGGCTACGTGGCGGGTGCCGATCGCGACGGGTTCCGTTACCGCAGGTTGTGGGGCGGCGGGTTGGTCGAACCGGAATCCTGAGCGCCGAGAGCCTCAAGCGCGGGCGCCAGCTCCGCCAGCGCGACACCCAGTGCGGCCATCGGTTTGGCGCCGATCCGCTTCGCCAGTTCCTGTTCGATCTGGCGCAAAACCTCCAAGCCGTGGTGGATGGCGTCGACGCCGCGCCGGGTGAAGCGCACGCGTTTCGCGCGACCGTCGTCGGGATCCGCGATGATCTCAACGACCTTGCAATCGCGGGATTCCTGGAGTCGTCCGTCGCTCAGCCGCGCCACGTCTAGGTGGCGCGACGCTGAGCCGCCGCCCGCGAACGCCCGCGATCTACAGGCAAACCTTCTGCTGGCAGGTCGTGCCGGCGGGACAGAACTTGCCGCAGGCTCCGCAGTTCGCGTTGTCGCTGTTGAAGTCGGTGCACCCCCACACCCCGGCCGCATTGGGACACGCCACGAACCCGACCGGGCACGTGATGGGAGGAACCCCGGCGTCGGCCGTCGCGCCCCCATCGCCCGCGGGCGGAACACCACCGTCGGGTGGCGGCGGGGCGCCACCGTCAGGTGGGACGAAGGGAACACAGCCGCCGTTCATGCAAGCCAAGCCGGCGGGGCACACGCGACCGCAGGCGCCGCAGTTTCCGGGATCGAACATGGAATTGGCGCAATACATCTTGCCCGTCGGGTCGGAACAGGGCTTCAGTTCAGGCGGACACGTGATCGCGGTTGGTCCCGATCCGCACGTCCCCCCGAAACAACCCATCGATCCCGTGCATACGTTGCCACAAGCTCCGCAGTTCGCGGGATCCCCGATCAGATTCGTGCACATCGGCGCGCCTCCCGGACCCGGGCATACCGCCAGGCCCTGGAACGTCCCGCCCCCGCCCTGGCACACACCGGCCGTGCAGATCGCGTTTGCTGGACACGGCCTGCCACACCCGCCGCAGTTCGCGGAATCGCGCATGGGATCCGCGCAGTAGGTCCTGCCGCCAGCCGCGTCCACGCACATCAGCATTGCCGCGGGGCACATGACCGTCCCGCCGCACGTCCCGTTCTGACAGCCCATGGCACCGCCACACGAATTCCCGCAGGCGCCGCAATTCTGGGGATCGTCCTTCAGCGACGTGCAGCCGTTCGCGCACATCGACAACGGCGGGGCGCACATGCCCGAACCCATCATGCAAACGCCATCCGTGCAGGTCGTGCCGGCGGGACAGCCGCGGCCGCACATGCCGCAGTTCCCCGGATCGCGCATCAGATCGGTGCACTGCGCGGTTCCGTCGGCCTTGAGGCAGGTCGAGGGCGCGCCCGGTGGGCACATGGGCATTGCGGTGGTTCCGCCGTCGGCACCGCTACCAGGAGCCCCACACATCGCCATCTGGCACATCAGACCCGCCGGACAGATGATTCCGCAGTTCCCGCAGTTGGTCGCATCGAACGAAAGGTTCGTGCAGAGGGGACCTTGCGGGCCCGGACAAACCGTCGGGGCCGACGCGGGACACATCGTCCCGCCGGCGCCGCCGCACATTCCGTTCTGACAAGCCAGACCAGCCGGACACACCAACCCGCAGCGCCCGCAGTGATACGAATCGCTGGCGAAATTCACGCACACGTCACCCATCGGTGTCGGGCAAGGGTTGGGACTGGTCGCGGGGCACGTCTGGCTTCCACAGACACCCATCTGGCAGGGCACACCCGCCGGGCAGGGTCTGCCACAGCCACCGCAGTTGGACGGATCGGACTTGGGATCCGAACACGTCATGCCCCCGGTCGCCGTCGGACACGCGATCGGAGCCGCCGCCGGGCACGTTGTGATGGGCGCCGTTCCCTGGCAGACACCCATCTGACAGGGCACACCGGCGGGACAGAACTTCCCGCAGCTGCCGCAGTTCCTGGGATCGAACAGGGGATCCGTGCAGTACTGTTTCGCGGGATCCATCGGATCGCTACACATCATCTTGGGAGCCGAACAACCCGCGGCGGCCGAAACGCACGTTCCGCCCATGCAGTGCTCGACCGCCAGGCAGGCACGGCCGCACATGCCGCAATTCGCCCGGTCGTACATGAAATCGGCGCAGTAGGCGCCCGTCGCGCCGTTGCAGATGCCGAAGCTCCCCATCATTCCCCCGGGACCGCCGTCGCCGACGATCGGCCTGCCGTCCGTCGGGGTTACGCCGCCATCAGCCGGACCCACGCCACCGTCGGTCGGTGTGGGACCACCGTCGCCGCACTTGCCCATCTGGCAGGCCACGCCCGCGGGACAAACAAAGCCGCAGCCGCCGCAATTCCGCGAATCGGAGGCCAGGTCGAAGCCATCGTCCACCTTGCCGTTGCAGTCGTTGTCGAGACCGTCGCAAAACTCGGGACTGGGCACACGCGCCGGTTGATCGACGACCAGTTGGCCGTCCTTGCAAATCTGCACGCCCACGGTGCAGGCGCCCTGCCCCATGCTGCCCGCCGGTCCGTTGTAATACGTCGCCCCGCCACCGTCGTCGACGACCCCGTTGCAGTCGTTGTCGAGACCGTCGCAAACTTCACGGCCGCCGTTGGTCAGACGGCATTCGCAGCCGTTACCCGGATCCCGATCCCTGTCGACGAAGTCCGGCGCGCAGGACGAAACGCAACCGCCTCCCAGGCAGGCCGCGACTGTGTTGGATCCCGTCGAGCAGGTGATTCCGCAGCCGCCGCAGTTGGCGACGTCACCCGCGGTCGATGCCGCGGCGGTGGCCGTACCGACGTCGTCCACCCGACCATTGCAGTCGTTGTCGAGACCGTCGCAGATCTCCATCACGGGCGCACCGGCCGCCGCGCCACACGTGACACCGGACCACGCGGCGTTGCAGACCGTCACCCCGCCAGCCTGACACGCGCCGATGCCCCCCGAACAGGCACCGCCGACCTGGAATCCCTCGTCCACCACCTTGTTGCAGTTGTTGTCGATGCCGTCGCAACGTTCGCTGGCCGCCGGGCCGATGGCCGGGTTCCCGTCGTCGCAGTCACCCTTCATGGGCGAGAAACGATCGCCGTCGAGGTCACACTCGTTCGCATTCAGATCGCGCCCGTCGCAGTTTTGATCGATGCCGTCGCCGCAGATCTCCTTGGCGCCGGGGAAGATCGTGGGATCGTTGTCGTCGCAGTCGTAGCCGCTGGGGTAGCGATCTTTGTCGCCGTCGGTCGGGTTGGCTGGCAACGTCGACAGAACCTGAATCTTCACCGGCACCCACGGGCCACGCGCCCCGTGGCTGTCGGTCGCCGTCGCGAAGAAGACGTACAACCCGTTCTGCGTGGTCGCGAAGCTTGCCCGCGGGCCATCCTGCATCAACGTGAACGTCAGCGGGTTGGCGGCGTCTGACACGAATTCGTAGGTCAGCGGATCGCCGTCGGGATCACGTGCCTCGGCAATCAGGTCGATGCTTACGGCGGCGCCGGGTGCGTGTTCGACCGCGGGGCTCATGGGGCTGACCCTGGGAACCCCTGGGGGGCGATTGGCGGTCGCGGACACCACCGTGATCGTGATGTGGGCGGGGGCCGACGCGACGATTCCGTCGTGGCTGATACACGTGATCACGTAGTCGCCCGGCGTGGTGGCGACGAACACGGCGTTCTGTCCGGCAACCGTCGCCAGCGTCGCCGGATCCGATGCCGACCACGCGCTGGTGACAACCGCCTGCTCGGCATCCTTGGTGATGGCGGTCAGCCTCACCGGCTCACCGGCGCGCACCAGCGAGGCGCCGGCCGCGATGGCGACGAACGGCGGCGTGTTGGCCGCCTGAACCGATGCTGGATCGGACACGATATCCCAAACGAACCGCGCGCTCGCAGCACCGGCGGTCCCCGTCACCCAGATCTGGAACTGACCCGGCAAAGACGGCGTCACGGTGGCGGTTGTACCGGCGCCGCTGGCGGTGGCCCCGCCCACGACACCTCCAACGGAGACCGAGGGATCGCTCGATCCCCAGGTGAACATCACGCCCGCCCCGGGTGCGTACGCTTTCAGTCCGACCGAGCCTCCCACCGCGACGTGGATCGGACCGCCGGGCAAACCCACCACGGCCGGCGGCGGGTTGCCGTTCGGCTGCGGATCCCACTGGTTGGGGGCACCGTCGCAATCGTCGTCGTAGTCGGGCATCGTCGCCGGCGAAAGCTCGATCACTTCCTCGTGTCCAATCGCGTTCGCGCTGGCCGGGGGCGGGCGATCCGCGTCGACGGCCGGCAGCACATACAGTGACGCCTCGGCGGTGGCGATCGCACCTCCCGCCACCTGACCCAGGGCCGAAAACACAAAGTCGACGCGGCTGCCGTTCAGCCAGGCTTCCAGATCGGGATCGGTGTCCGCTAGGCCGGGCGGAATCGCCAGGAACGGCCCGACATGACCGCCGGTCGTGACACTGACCTTCACGCGTCCGTCGGGCAAACGCGTGGCGGAGCCGAGCACCCACCCGGACTGCTGGTCGCCCCCGGACTGTGAGCGCGCCGTCACCCGAATCAACACCTGCAGCGCCTGCCCCGGCGGCAGCCCGCGCAGGATCTCGGCCAGGGTTCCGGCCGTTCCAGAGTATCCGTTGACCGACGAGGCCGGAATCTGCGTGAACGACACGGCCAGCGGCGCACGCACCATCAGGTTGCCCGCGCACGACGTCCCGGCGCCGCCCAGTCCCACGCGAAGATCGACGATCTTCACATCGGGGACGGCGACGTAGGTCGAAAAATGCTGCGTTTCCGCCGTGACGATCCCGTGTTCGCGGTCCACCGCCAGGGGTTTCAGCTTCCGCCACGTGCCGGTTTCGTAGTCGTACGTCTGCACGACTGGGTTCCCCTTGGCAAGAACACTGGCCGTGATCGGCACCTGGATGCGCACGGGCTTCTTGAACGTCAGCCCCGTCGGTCCGAACTCGATTGGACGCAGGTCCTGGGGTATCACGCCCGCCATCCCGGTGTTGGGGACAGGGGCGTGCTCGACCGATGAGATGCTCATGGTCAGGGGCGGCCCGGGCGGCAAGGACCCAGGCTCGACCTGCACGGCGGCCCCATGGGCCATCGACAACGGGGCGTCCACCGACATCGTCGCGCCGTTGGGATTGCCTGGATCCACCACGCTGTTCGTCTGCATGACGGTCACGGCGTTGATGACCCGGAAAGTCTGGGTGGCCGTTTCCCCGCCCATGGTCGCGCTGATCGAGAACGACTGATCCCCGCCCTGGCTGGCGGACGGCATCCAGGTGACGCTGCCGCCTTCATCGATCGTGGCGCCCGCGGGCGCGCTGTCCATGGACCAGGTGGCGGCGCCCGCCTTCGATGTCACGGCTTTGTACTTCAGGCGCTCGCCGGTCTGCGCGTGGTGCACGGGTCGCGACACGATCCGAAGCCCGGCGGTCGATCCGGTGGTGTTGGTCTTACCGTTTCCGCAGGCACCCATGCCCAACGCGGCGATTGTGACGCCCAGCGGCACAAGGCCGATGAAGGTGCGAATCGAACCCTGACCACCAGCCAACTTGAAGATTCGCAACGTATGCCTCCCTTAAATGGGTGTTCGCGGACACACGAAGACCGGTCCGCGGACCGTATTTCGACGTTCGGGGACCTTGCCTTGAGCGCAATCGTCGTAAGCTCCCAACCGGCACGACCCTGGCAAGCTCCCCTCCCCTGACCAGCGGGGGGAGCCGTGGAGGCGATAGCGGGGTACAGAGGCGGCAGGTCGGATCGGGTTCCTGTTGTCTTCTGGTGACTGGCTCACTCACCGGCCCGCTACTGGGTATCAGACCCTTTTCACGTTTCGCAGGAGGTCCTTGATGACGTTCCACGGCAGCTTTCGCTTCGCGTTCTCCATCGCAACCTGCGCAGTCCTGACGGTGACGATGGTGGGCTGCGCTCCCCCCGTAGATGAAATTGGGGGCTCAGGCGGAGCCACGGTGAACGGGAGCGGCGGAGCCACGGGAACGGGCGGAAGCATCGGAACCGGTGGAACCATCGGAACCGGTGGAAGTATTGTCGGAACCGGCGGCGCCGGCACGGGCGGCGCCGGCACGGGTGGTCGCGGAACCGGCGGCACCATCGGGACAGGCGGCGCGGGCACAGGTGGCCGGGGAACGGGTGGCACCACCGGGACAGGCGGCGCGGGCACAGGTGGTCGCGGAACCGGCGGCGCCGCGACGGGCGGTGCCACGGGCGGACGGGGGGGAACGACAGGAACCGCGGGCCGCGCGGGGGGCACCGGAGGCGGCGCGGGTGGCACTGCACCCGCGACGTTCATGCAGGTTGCGACGATCTTGGGCACCAGCTGCGGCACGGGCACCTGCCATCAGGGGGGTAACCACGTCGACCTGCGGAACACCGCTGGCCTGCACGGACGGATCGTGGGAGTGATGCCCACCGGAACCAACGTCGCGGCCGGGTGTACTACGATGCCGCTGGTGGTCGCGGGCATGACAACCGGCGTGCTCAACCTGAAGGTAAAGGCCGCCGTGACCAACTGCGGCGCCCGGATGCCGATGGCGTGCTCGCCGACCAGCACCACTCCTCGCGCGTGTCTGACCGCCGCGCAGATCGCCACCATCGACGCCTGGGCCTTGGCCGGCGCGCCGATGTAGCCGCGCCCGGAGGTCGACCGACGCCGCGCCGGCGGCATATTGTCCCGCGCATGTATTGATCGGGCCGCAATGCAGGGCTCTGCGATCGGCACCCTCGGCTTCCGTGCATGTTGTAAACTGCCCCCAGTGAATCTGGAGGTACGGATCTGTGCTTGTGGTGCCGAGTGTGATCAGGAAGCAAGTCGTTGTGCACGTTGTGGTGCCGTCTTGAGCGCGTCATCTGGAAAAAACGAGTCTCCTCGAGTCGATACCAAGGCCAACAGCGCCAATGGCGCGGCCGACAGCGCCGATGCCGACGCCAACAGCGCCAATGGCGCGGCCTCCGGCACCAATCCCGAGGCGCCCGAGGCAGCCGCGCAGGCAGCCCGCGTGGAAGGTGTCGATCCCGAGACGCCCGGACCATCCGTACAGGCTCCCAGAGCCGTCGACGAAAACACGACGGTTCCCATGATGGCCCCCACCACGGCCACCGACAGCGGCCGCGGGTACGATCTCGGCTCCGTTTTCGGTTCCTATCGCCTGGTGAAACAGATCGGCGCGGGCGGTATGGGCCACGTGTTCATCGCGGAGCACACCCGGCTGGGACGACAGGTCGCGCTCAAGATTCTGCGCACCGAATACTCGGGCAACATCGAGGCGGTCAAACGTTTTTTCGCCGAGGCCCAGGCGGTCAACCGAATCAACCACGAAAACATCATCGAAGTCAGCGACTTCATCGAAAATCCGCAGGGCCCCAGCTTCTACATCATGGAGCTGTTGAAGGGGATGGATCTGCGGACCATGGAGGACACCGCCGGAGTGCTGCCATTGCCCCGCACGCTGGCAATCGCCACTCAGGTCTGCAAGGGGCTTGCCGCCGCGCATGAGGCCGGAATCGTTCACCGCGACCTGAAACCCGACAATATTTTCCTGGTCAACCGAGGCGGGCGCACCGACTTCGTCAAACTGCTCGACTTCGGTATCGCCAAGCTGATGAACGCGGCCCTTGAGGGGCCTTCCACGTTCAAGAGCATGGCCGGAATCGTGGTCGGTACCCCCGAGTACATGGCTCCCGAACAGGCGATGGGACAACAGGTGGACCACCGCGCCGACATCTATTCGGTGGGCGTGATCTTGTTCGAACTGGTCACCGGCCGCAGGCCTTTCGCCGCCGAAAGCGCGCGCGAGATCATGGTGAAGCACCTGATGGTGGCGCCACCGCGACCCAACCGCTTCAGGACGTTCTCGGATGCGCTGCCCCCGGGCCTGGAAGAACTGATCCTGGGTTGTCTGAAGAAAGAACCCCGGGATCGCCCCCAGAGCATGAAGGAGGTCGAGCAGCGCTTGGTCGAAATCCTGAATGACCTGCCCGAGGCAGGCCGCCCGAAGGGTTTTCAGCAATACCTGCGGGACAAACGCCTGTGGCTGGCGGCTGGCGGATTCGTGGTTCTGACGGGATCGGTCGCAGCGGGGTTAATCCTTTCGAAGAACCAGCGGAATGTGGCCACGGCGGCGTTGGCGGCGGATGTGGCGCAGAAACATCAGGGAAAGGCGCCCCCCCCGGCCAACAAAGACGGAACAAAACAGCAGGTCCGAATCTCCTTCGTCTCCACCCCTCCTGGCGCCGCGGTTTTTCGCGCCGGTACGGAGCAGCCATTGGGAGTTACTCCGTTCTCGGCCTCCTTTGATGTCTCGACCCGAGCCGAGGTGTACGAGTTTCGCCTGGAAGGTTGGCAGGTCGGGCGCGAGGCCATCACGTTGCTTGAAAACGCGCAGGTCGAGGTGTCGCTGGTCGCCGCCGATCGCGATCCCGTGGGTGAGGCGCTCCACAAGCGGCGAGGGACAGGCAAGCGGGAGCACGCGAAAGCGTCCGATCCCGCGAAGCCCGGCACCGATCAGAGCAAAGCCGTCAAGCTGGACAGCGACGCGGTCCTGAACCCGTTCGAGTAGCTTTCACGGCGACCGATCAGCGATTGGCCCGGTGCCGCTCAGGTCGTGACCCCGGTGCCGATTCGACCGTCGCGCAAATTCCCCCCTGGCGGCCCCCATATTAGTAAGCAGGGTTTCCTTCGCGGAGCCGCTATTTCTCGTGATTGGTAGCGGGATTTTGTATCGACCAAG
>JANOJB010000016.1:0-11997 GCA_031407985.1 Pseudomonadota bacterium
TTGCCTGCCGCGCCCCCCGCGGCGGCGCCATGATCCCCACGACCGGGTTGCGTTTTCTGCTGGCCATCGACATGGACGGCACATTGCTTCGCGACGACAAGACCATCGCCCCAGAAGATGCGGCCGCCATTCGCGAAGCGCACTCTCACGGGATCGCCGTCACTCTCGCTACGGGCCGGCTGACGACGGGTGCCCTTCCCACGGCGCGCGAACTGGGACTGTCGACGCCGCTTGTTTGCGCGGACGGCGGGCTCTTGGTCGACGCCGAAACCGGTGCTCCCCTTCACCGGCGCGCGATCCCCTCCGATCGGGCTATGACCGCGATCGACGCGATCGTGGCCCACGGGCTGATCCCCTATGTGTTTCTCGCGAACGCGATTCACTGCGAGGAAGCCGGCGCTCGGCACCGGGCGGTTGTCGACACGTGGTCACAAGAGTTGGTGGTTCATCCGTCGCTGGCAACGGCCGAGGAATGGCGGCAGCCTGAAACGGTATCGCTGACCGTCGGCATCGGCGCGCGCGATGCCGTTGAACGGGCCTCCGAACATCTGCGCAACGTCCACGGCGATGCGCTGGACACGGTCCACTTCGGAATGAACGGCATGACCATGTGGGCCGTCCGATCGTTGCCGCGCGGCTGTGACAAGGGCGAAATGCTGGAACGTCTGGCGGCGCGCATGAACGTCCCGCGCGCGCGCGTGGCGGCGATTGGCGATTGGTTCAACGACGTCGGAATGTTCAAGTACGCGGGGAGATCGTTCGCGATGGGACAGGCCCCGCCTATCGTCCGACAGGCCGCGACCGACGTCGTGTCGTCCACATCCGCGACCGGCGGCGGTGTCGCCGAGGCCATCGCGGCCCTGCGGGCCAGCGACGTCCGCTGACGCCGTTTGTTTTGTGCGGCCAGGAAGATTCGAACTTCCGACCCCTGGTTTCGTAGACCTGTGCTCTATCCAGCTGAGCTATGGCCGCATGAAGGAGGACACGTATGCCGTGACCCGCGCGCGCCGTCAAGCACCCTTGCTTCGAACAGACATGCGCCTACCAACCTTCGATCTCGCGAAAGGCGTCAGGGAATTGGCGGTGGCGGCGGTGGCGGCGGTGGCGGCGGCACGGGCGGTGGCACCGGCGTGACCCCAGGGGGCGTGGACGGTACGCCGGGAGGCGGTACCGGCGGCGGCACGGGTCTGTCGGTATCTGGTTGAACGCAGGCGGACAGATCGAAGAACAGGAACTCCAGCGCCTTCTCCTGAGGGGACAACGTGACCGACGTGCAGCCGGTCGGGAACGGTGTCCCGCCCGTTCCCGGATCGGACTTGTCCCTGCTCTCGCCGGGTGCCACCGGCCCAGCCTTCACGTGAATATCGGTGTGCACGACGCGGCCGCACTGCGCATCGGCGGCCGCCTCGACCGGTGTGTTGAACGTCATGTATTGCGTCGAGGTCCCCTGGCTCGTCCAGTTCGGGTTCGTCGGCAAGTAGATCCAGCGCTGAGTCGGCGGCGTCGTCTGCGCCACGGAATGCGCCGAGTCCCAGAGCTCTATCTGGCCCCGCGTCGGCGTCGCGCCGACCGCGACCAACCAATCGGCCAGCGCCGCCCCTTTGGGGAACGTGGTGTCGACGATGGCAGCCACGGGGTTGGGCGGATCGTTTGCCTCCTGCGAGCCGCCTGTGTACGTCGCCGTCATGGGCCAAGGCGCCGGGCCCTTCCACAGCCAGTTGAAGTGCAGGTGGCTGGCGAAGATCCGACCGCCCGAATCGCCGTAGGTTTTCATGTTGCCGTAGAACGGCATCTTCACGTCGGCGTATTGGCTCCCCTCGCACGACAGCAGCACGATGTCGTAGCCGCGCATCTTGGTCGCGTTCCCCCACAACGTGGTCGCGTTGGGAAACACCGCGCCGGCGTTCAGCGTCGTCGCGAACCGATCGGTGCCCAGGCTGCTATCCGCGTTGGGCCTACCGCCGATGTAGAGGTGAATACGCCCGGCGCCCGTGTCGGTCGTGAACTCGGAATCCGCGATGCCGATCTTGCGCAGCAGGCACTCCAGCGCGTCGGAGCCGCCGGTCGTCAGCGCCATCTTGGGGATGTGCCCCTCGGCCTTGCTGCGCGGCAGGCGCGTCAGGTTCGCGTCGGTAATCGGGTTGTCGACGCACGCGGTGACCGACGGAATCTTGATCTCGCGCCGCCACTTGCCAACCTGAATCACGACGGGAAGGTTCGCGATCGCCGGGACGTTCCCCAGCACGAACCGGCCGTTGGCGTCGCTCAACGCGGTGGCGATTGGTTTGCCGGACAGTTGCGCGCTGCACCTGTCGCAGGATGCCCCCTCGGGAATGGCATCGAGAGGGGCGTTCGGGACGTACACGTTCACATTGTAGAGAGGCACCTTCCCGGCCGGATCGCGGATGGTTCCGCTGAGCGTGGTTCTTGCTGCGCCGGTGCAAGTGGGGATCATGCACGCGATGCCGGCGCAGGGCCCCGCCGGCCCGGTGCCCGGACAGACGTTGGGTATCCCAACGCCACCCGTCGGAGCCGCGCCGCACGTCATGCCTCCGGGGCACGCGGCGCTACAGTCCAGCGTCCCCCCGCAACCGTCGCCTATAACCCCGCAATACTGTCCGCCGCCGCCAGGCGTGCAGCTGATCTTCACGCAGTTGGGATCACCACAGACACCCGGAACCCCGCGCCCCCCACACGTCGCGGGGGCGGTACATGCCCCGCAGTCGAGCATCCCGCCACAACCATCACCGACAACTCCGCAGAACCGGGAAGCGGCCACGTTGCAGGTCAAAGGCACGCAGCCGGTTCCCGCGACGCACAACCCCGAACCGCTGCAGATCTGATCCGCCGCGCATCCCCCGCAATCCATCGCCTTCCCGCAACCGTTGCCGACCCGCCCGCAGTACTTCCCGGTGGCCACCTGGCACTGCAACGAAACGCAGTCGGCGCCGGCGACGCACACGCTGCCATCGCACAGTTGCCCGGCCGGACACATGCCACAGTCCAGCGTCCCGCTGCATCCGTTACCGATAACCCCGCAGTATCGACCGTTGGCGGGACTGCAAGTGACGCCCGACGTACACGCGCCAACTTCCAGCGCCCCCGCGTCGGCCGTCACGATCGGCCGCGATGTGTCCATCCCTCCCACCACCGCATCGGTTCCTGCGACGGCGACATCGACGGCGGCAGCATCACGCCCCCCCGGCGTCGTCGTGCCTGACCCGGCGGTATTCACCTTCGCGCAGGTCGCCCCAGTCGCCAGCACCGTCAGAAACGCGGCCAACCCAGCTGGTTGTCGGAATCTCCGGGCGTCGAACATGCCGCTGACTCCTTCCGTGCGAACCACAAACGGGCGGCCAACCTTAGGTAGGCTGCCTTACCGGTGTTCGCTCGGGGCCGGGACGGCTCATCCCGGATCTTTGCCCTGGCTCATTGACCGTCCTCGGTCCCCCTGTTTTTGCGGAGAGGGAGGGATTCGAACCCTCGATACAGCTTATGGCCGTATAACGGTTTAGCAAACCGTCGCCTTCGGCCTCTCGGCCACCTCTCCAGTACTACTTTCTTTCGCCATTTCCGTAACACGCGCCGATGGGGAACGCCAATGGCCGCGATATGCTAAGACGCTGCACCCCGGAGAGGTGGCCGAGCGGTTGAAGGCAGTGGTCTTGAAAACCACCGCGCGAAAGCGCCGAGGGTTCGAATCCCTCCCTCTCCTCAACCCCAGCCTCCCATGACGTTGTTCCGCTGCCTGTCTGTTGTCACGATTGCCGCCACATTCGTCTGCGCGCCCCTCGAGGCGTACGCCATCGGGGACGCCCGGGATCGCCCGGCACCCGAGGTCGCGATGGGGGCTGCCGACGGGCGTGGTCCCGCCGAGATTGGCCGTCCACGCCCCGCGCTGGAGTTCGACTCCATCGATGGGACGCTGGTGAACGCAGCTCGTGTCGCTGGCCGTGTGCTGATCGTGGACTTCTTCGCGACCTGGTGCCAGCCCTGTCACCGGGCGCTTGCCGACATCGCGGCCGCCCGCAAGGCGGCCGGGGTGGATACGCAGTTGGTTGTCGTCGATCTCGGTGAAGCCACAGGCCTTGTCCGCCGCTGGGCGTCGACCGCCAGTCTGTCAGCCGACACGATTGTCGCGATCGATCCCGAGGGAATCGCGGCCCGCCGCTGGGGCGCGCGCCGCCTCCCGACGACGTTCGTCGTCGATGCGGATGGCATCGTTCGCCACATCAACCGGGGTTGGGGCCCCGGCTACCGAAACCGCATGCTGCGCTGGCTGCGGGGCCTCGGTGCGCCGGCCTTGTCCGCGCCGGCCTTGTCCGCGCCGGCGCCGTCCACGCCGGCCTTGTCCACGCCAGCGTCGTCGTCGTCGTCCGACCCGCCGGTCCCGCGATTGCCACCACCCGCCCCCCCGCCCTGAGCGCCGGCATTGCTTCGGCCCCGGTGCCCCGCATCCCCCGGCCCCCCCGGTGCCGCGGGCGTCTCGATGACCGTGCCAACGTTCGGGTCAATCACCGACGCTGGTGGAACGGCGCTGGCCACGGGCATGCGCGATTCCTCGCGCCGCTCGCGTTCGCCACGACGTTCGGTGGGAATCCGCCAATCCACCGCCTGGGACCGCTCCTTCAGGAATTCGTCTGGATTCGGCAGAACAAGCGCGACGCGCAGGACCTCGTCCATGTGTTCCGCCAGGCAAACGCGAACCGCCTTCAAGACCTTCTTGGGGATGTCGCGCAGATCCTTGGCGTTCTCCTTCGGCATGATCACGGTCGTGATTCCGGCACGATGGGCCGCCAGAATCTTTTCCTTCAGTCCACCGATTGGAAGCACGCGACCGCGCAGGGTGATTTCTCCGGTCATGGCGACGTTCTTCTTCACCGGCACCCGCAGCAAGGCCGACACCAATCCGGTGCACATCGTGATTCCGGCTGACGGTCCGTCCTTCGGAATCGCGCCTTCCGGAAGATGGACGTGAATATCCGCGCGTGAATAAAAGTCCCGGTCCAATCCCAACGACGGGGCCCGCGAACGCACGTAGCTCATCGCCGCCTGGGCGGATTCCTGCATCACATCGCCCAGCTTCCCGGTCAGGACCATCTTGCCCTTGCCCGCGACGATCGACACTTCGGTCTGCAACAGATCCCCACCGTGCATCGTGACCGCCAGCCCGTTGACCAGCCCGATCTCGTCCTCGCCCTCGTTCTTTCCGTGCCGATACCGATGCGGTCCCAGGAATCGCGGAAGGCGCTTCGGCGTGACCTTCCATGCACCGTTCCCGTCGGGCCCAGTCGCTCCCGTGCGTATCGTCTGGTTCTGACTCTTCTGCGCGACGACGTCCCGTGCGATCTTGCGACACACCGTCGCGATCTCGCGTTCCAGGTTCCTTACTCCCGCCTCCTTCGTGTAGTAGTGAACGATGTCGCGCAAGGTGTCCTCGGCCAGGTCCACGACGGCGGAATCAATACCGTTGTCCCGTTTCTGCTTCGGCACCAGGTAACGTTCGGCGATCGAAATCTTTTCGAACTCCGTGTAACCGGGAAGCTGGATGATCTCCATCCGGTCCTGAAGCGGGATGGGAATTCCGTGCAGGTAGTTGGCGGTGCAAACGAACATGACGTCGGACAGGTCGTAGTCCATGTCCAGGTAATGGTCATTGAACGTGGAGTTCTGTTCGGGATCCAACACCTCCAGCAGTGCCGCGGACGGATCGCCCCGAAAATCCGTCGACATCTTGTCGATCTCGTCCAGCAAGAACACCGGATTCTGCGTGCCCGCTTTCTTCAGCGACTGGATGATCTTTCCCGGCAGCGCGCCAATGTACGTTCGTCGATGCCCGCGAATCTCCGCCTCGTCGCGCACGCCGCCCAACGACAAACGAACGAAGTTTCTCCCGGTGGCCTTCGCGATGGATCGGGCCAGCGACGTCTTGCCCACGCCCGGAGGTCCGACCAAACACAAGATGGGCCCCTTCAGCTTCTTCACCAACGCCTGGACCGCCAGATACTCAAGGATCCTTTCCTTGACCTTCTTCAAGCCAAAGTGATCCTCGTCCAGGATGCGCTCGGCGTCACCCAGGTCCAGGTTGTCGTCGGTCTTCTCCCCCCAGGGCAGGCCCAGTACCCAGTCGACGTAGTTCCGCACCACCGCGGCCTCCGCCGACATCGGAGCCATCATCTTCAGCTTCTTGAGCTCCTTGCCGATCTTGCCCGCCGCCTCCTGGGACAAGGTCTTCGCCTTCGCGCGGTCCTCCAACTCGGAAAGCTCATTCTTGAATTCGTCGCGATCACCCAGCTCTTTCTGGATCGCGTGCATTTGCTCGTTGAGGTAGTACTCCTTCTGCGTCTTCTCCATCTGCTTTTTGACGCGCGTTCGGATCTTGCGTTCGACCTGCAAGATCTCGATTTCGGCCTTCATCAACTCGTACAGGCGCCCCAGGCGTTCGGCCGGATCGATCATCTCAAGGATCGCCTGCTTGTCGCCCAGCTTCAGCTGAAGCTGGCTCACTATCGTGTCGGCCAGCTGTCCGCCATCTTCAATGGTCTGAACGGACATCAGGATCTCGGGCGCGATCCGTTTTTGAAGCTTCACGTAGGTATCGAAAGTCGCGTGCACTTCTCGCATAAGTGCGTCCAATTCGACCGCGTGTTCCTTTTCATCGCCAGCGGCCCTTCCGCCCGTTCCGCCCGTTCCGCCTGGTCCGCCTGGTCCGCCTGGTCCGCCTGGTCCGCCTGGCAGCGATCCCACCTCCGGCAGATCGTCAATTTCGACCACGAAGAAATCCTCGGTCTTCACGAATCGCCGGATGGCCGCCCGCCGTTTCCCCTCCACCAAGACCTTCACGGTCCCATCAGGCAAGCGCAGCATCTGAATGATGGTCGCGACCGTCCCGATGGTGAAGATATCCTCGGGCGTGGGCTCGTTGATCTTCGCGCGGCGCTGGGCGCTCAGCAGCACCTCCTTTGCTTGGTCGTCGCGCATCGCCTCTTCAAGCGCGCCGATGGACTTCTCGCGACCGACGAACAGCGGCACCACCATGTGCGGAAACACGACAATGTCGCGCAGCGGCAACAAGGGTACCCGCCGTGGAGCCTGCTTTCCGTCGCTACCCTGCTGACCTTGGGCCATCTGTCGTCATCCTCCCGGGTCGCTCGAGGAAGAACGGTGGCGACCCGAACCGGGCCGATCGTAGCAACGCCGATCGAATCAATCCAAAAAACACAAGTGCGCGCCCGGAGGGGTATCCCATCAGCAACAGGAGACCATCCCCAAACCGGGCAACGAATAACAGAACCGACTGATTAGAAGGCCGTATCGCCCGGGCCGCGCCGGCTGCCACCGCCGTGGGCACCTTGACCACTCTCGTCGGCGGCGGCGGACTCGTGATCGGGCACTAAATAGACCCTCACCGAGGTTGCCTCTTTCACTTCGTCGCCTGAACTCGACACACCAGACAAATTCACGGTGATGGACTGGTGGCTGTCTTTGTCCGCCCCGTCGGGGTCGTCAAGACCGTACTCGCACTGAGTCAACAGCATCAGAGAGCGCCCGCCCAAACCGAATGCCAAGGTCCAATAAATCAGCGACCCCACCATGAGAACTGGAAGCCAGACAAGCAACCTGCCGCGCATGGTGCATTCTCCTTCTTTCTTGCTTCTTGCGCCTCGCGCCTTGCGCCTTCCGCGCTGCGCCCTGAGCGTCAGACCGCGCGATCTCCGGCGACCGCGCCTCCCTTTTGGTACATCAAGATGGGCTGGGCACCTTTCTGAATGGTGTCCTCGTTAATAACAACCTCGCGAATGGCTGCGCCAGCCGAGGGAACCTCGAACATGATGTCCATCATCGCCTGTTCGAGAATGGCCCGTAGGCCGCGGGCCCCGGCCTTGTGTTTGGTCGCTTCTGACGCGATGGCGGTCATCGCCCCCTTCGTGAAGCGCAGTTTGACGCCGTCCATATCAAACAATTTCTGATACTGCTTGATGAGAGCGTTCTTGGGCTTGGTCAGGATGTCGATCAGCGCCGGTTCATCCAGTTCGTGAAGGGGCGCGATCACGGGCAATCGGCCCACGAACTCCGGAATCATCCCGTACTTCAGCAGGTCCTCCGGCTGAACCTCACGCAGCAGGTCCCATACCTTGCGTTCCTTCTTCGAGCTGATCTTGGCGCCGAAGCCGATCTGTTTTTGGCCAACCCGTTGCTCGATAATGTCATCCAGACCCACGAAAGCCCCGCCACAAACAAACAAGATGTTCGTGGTGTCGACCTGCAGGAATTCCTGCTGGGGGTGCTTACGTCCGCCTTTCGGGGGCACGTTGCAGACGGTTCCCTCCAGGATCTTCAGTAGGGCTTGCTGGACACCCTCGCCGGAAACGTCGCGCGTGATGGACGGGTTCTCCCCCTTGCGGGCGATCTTGTCGATCTCGTCGATGTACACGATTCCCCGCTGCGCCTTCTCGATGTCGTGGTCGGCGTTCTGCAGCAGGTTGACGATGATGTTCTCTACATCCTCGCCCACATACCCGGCCTCGGTCAGATTTGTCGCATCCGCGATAGCGAAGGGCACGTTCAGTATCTTGGCCAACGTCTGGGCCAGCAACGTCTTTCCGCAACCGGTCGGTCCCAGCAGCAGGATGTTCGACTTACCCAACTCAACGTCATCCGCCCCCACCTTGGCGTCGATCCGCTTGTAGTGGTTGTGGATCGCGACCGCCAGTATCTTCTTCGCCCGCTCCTGCCCGATCACATAGTCGTCAAGAACCGTCTTGATATCGGCGGGCTTGGGTATCGGCGCCAACCCAAAGTTCTCGGATTCCTTCTCAATCTCCTCGGCGATGATGTCGTTGCACAGTCCGATGCATTCGTCGCAGATGTACACCGTAGGCCCGGCGATCAGCTTCTTGACCTCCCGTTGGCTCTTTCCACAAAAAGAGCAGGAGAGATTCCCATGTTCGTCCCGTTTGCGATCGGCAGCCACTGCCGACAAATGTAGCACGCACGCCGTCAGGGGAGCGCAAGAAATGCCAGGGGACAGTCCGGGCACCGGGGGTCGCTATTCAACAACGATGCGAGCCCCTGATCTCTATTTCTCTATTTGCCCTACTTGCTGGGGACGACGGCGGGCTTCTGAACCAGAACCTCGTCGAGGAGGCCATATTCCTTGGCCTCGATGGCGCTCATGAAGTAGTCGCGCTCGGTGTCCGATTTGATCCGCTCCATCGGTTGTCCCGTGTGCCTGACCAACAACTCGTTCAACTTGTCCCGCGTGCGCAGGATTTCCTTCGCGTGAATGTCGATATCGGTCGCCTGCCCTTGAAAACCACCTAGCGGTTGATGGATCAAGATCCGCGCGTGCGGCAACGAATACCGCTTGCCCTTGGCTCCCGCCGCCAGAAGGAACGCCCCCATCGATGCCGCCTGCCCCATGCAGAACGTCGCGATACTCGGACGCACGTATTGCATGGTGTCGTAGATGGCCATTCCGGCCGTCACCAACCCGCCGGGCGAGTTGATGTAAAGCATGATGTCCTTGTCCGGATCTTCGCTTTCCAGGAACAGCAACTGAGCGATGACGATATTCGCCACCTGATCGTCGACGGCCGTCCCCAGAAAGATGATCCGATCCTTGAGTAGGCGCGAGAAGATGTCCCAACCGCGTTCGCCCCGGTGGGTCTGCTCGATGACCGTCGGAATGATGAAATTGGCGGTAACCGCGGGGGGCTGTTCGAACTGTCCAGGCTGAAAACGGCGGGAATCACTCATCGAGTCCTCTTTTTCTTATCGGCCCCCGCCTGGTCCTGGGCTTCCGCTTCCTGAGGCGTGACGATCAAGCGGGCGGGATCTTCGTCGGTGATCTTAGCCTGGGAGATCAGCATATCAAGCGTCTTCTGCTCGACCAGTTGCATGCGCAATCCAGGCAACTGCCCTTCCTTCTCCATCTCGGCGCGCAACTTCTTGGAATTCTCCTGCCGAGCGCCCGCTATCTCGGCGATGCGCTTCTGGAGATCCGCGTCGCTGACAGAGATGCCCTCGCGCTCGGCAATTGCCTGAATCAGAATCGATCCGCGCGCCTCCGCTTCGGCCTCGGTTCGAAATTCCTGCTTCATCTTCGCGATGTCTATCGCGCCCGCCTCTATCCCAGCCTGGACGTCGATCCCCGCCATCATCAACTGCCGCAGGGCCCGGTTCACGATGCCACCCGCGTACCGGTCGACCAGTGCCGGCGCGATCGGAAAGGCGTTGCGCGCGACAATTTCCTTGACCATCTGGCCCCGAAGCTCGTGGTCGATCCGCTGCCGGTCCGCGTCCTGTAGCCGCTGGCGCAGTTTGTCCTTCAAACCTTCCAGGGTCTCCGCCTCGCCGGTGTCCTTGGCGAAATCGTCGTCCAGCGCGCGCTGCTTCTTCTCGCGCGCGTCCTTGACGGTCACCTTCAAAGCCACGTCTCGACCGGCCAGCTCCTTCTGCGGCAGGTCCTCGGGAAGCTGGTACTTGATCTCCAACTCGGAGGCGTCAAGCGCAATTCCGTGCAGTCGCTCGGCCAGCCCCGGCAGCGGCCCGCCGGTCTTGTCTTCCAGATCGACTCCCACGCTGTTGCGCTTCACCTTGTTGTCGCCCACGCGTCCATGCACTTCGATCATCAGCATGTCGGTCGGCGCTGCCACTGTCCGTCCCTCGATCGGCTTGTATTCGGTCAGCCGCTTACGGTACGCCTCCAGAGCTTTTTGGACATCCTCTTCATCGACGCGAATGGGCCGACGTTTGATGTCGACACCGGAGTAATCCTTCGGAACAACCTGCGACCTCACCTCGACCTTCGCGGTGAACTTGAAGGGCGCGCCGACCTTTATCTCGTACTGATCGACCTCCAACGGCGCGACCGGCTGAATTTGGTGGTCGGCAATCGCCTGGTGGATGGTCGACTCGACCAGTTCCTTGGCGACATCGTGTTCAACCTGCTGGTGGTACAGCTTCTCGACCAGGGCTCGCGGAACCTTCCCGGGCCGAAACCCCTTCAAACGGACCTCGCGACGAAGGTCGTTGTATGCCTTGTCGAGTTTGGGCGCGACATCGGGCCAGGGGACCTCGAAGTCGACGCGTTTTTCAACCGGGGAGATGTCTTCGATTGTGATCTGCATCGGAACCGGCGTACGTCTACCCTTGGCGAGGCACACAGGCAAGCACTGACGCCGAACCACGACCAACCAACCCCCGCCGCGCACTTTGGCGAGTCGGCTACCACCCCGATCCCGCCCCCCTAACGGGGTAGAAAGCCGTCTTGGCTTTCCTTGCCGATTGCAGTTGATCTTGCTGGGGGTTGTCGGTCAGCATAGGGCCCCCTTCGGGTTTTGATCATGGGTTCCATCGGATTCACTTTGGCCGATCGCCTCGGCGCGAAATCGGTCCCCTGCTCGGTTCCGGGTTGTTCCCGCACCTGGCTGCAGATGACCGGCAAGGGCGCCAAGCTCGGCGGCCGGACCGCTGGCAACGACAGCGATCCCTCCTCCAGGATGTGTGAGGCTTGTGGGGAGAAGTTTCGCACCCTTTCAGATGCCGAGAGGCCATGTGATCTGCCCGGGTGTTCAGCTACTTGGACATGGAATATTCAGGCACAACTTGAAGCATTCGCGACCCGTCGACAACCGCCGCAGCACCTGTGCGCCGAGGATGAGGCGAAGCTCGGCGCGCTTGCCGAGCGGAAGATTCCCTGCTCGGTCCCCGGCTGCACCCGAACGTGGGTCCTCACGCGCCGCGCGCAGTTGATCGCTGGTGCACCCGGCATCGAGCCGACATTGCCGCCGACGATGTGCGGCCCCTGCGGCAACGTCTACGACAAGATCGCGGACCGGCCCGTAACTTGCGGCATTCGTGGCTGCAAGAAGAAATGGTCCTGGACCCGCGACGAGCAGATCCAGGATTACGCCGCGGGCGAGTCCAACGAACCACCGCGCCGTTTGTGCGATTCGTGCAAGCTGACGTTTGGAGCGGTCGCGAATCGAGATG
>JANOJB010000066.1:0-39137 GCA_031407985.1 Pseudomonadota bacterium
CGCGACCGTGGATCCGATGCATGGCACCGAATCCACGGCCGTGGGGGAGCTTCTGTCCCTGACCGCGATGGGCGCGATGCTGGTGGCCGGTGTTCACCGTGATCTGGTCGCCTGGCTCTGTCGTTCCGTCGTGACGATACCCCCGGGGACTCCCATCGAGATCGCGCCGCTGGCGGGTGTGGTCGTGACGCAGGCGCTGTCGGCGATCGCGCTGGCGGCTCGGATGGCGTTCCCCGTGATGGCGGCCGTGACCTTCGGCCACGTGGCCCTGGGTGTAGTCGGGCGGACCGCGCCGCAACTGAATATCAGCAGCGTCGGGTTTTCAGTCACGATTCTGGCGGGAGGCGCCGCCCTGTACATGATCGCGCCGTCGATCGCCGAGATCTCCGCCCAGGCCGCCCGCGAGGCGCTGGGAGTGGGGCGCTGACGTGGCCGAGGACGAAGGATCGTCGGCGGAAGACAAAACCGAGGCACCCAGTGCCAAGCGCCTGGAAAAGGCTTTCGAGGAGGGGAATGTCCCCCTCGGTCGCGATTTCAATGCGGTGGCCGGATTTGCCGCCGGAACATTCGCGTTGGTGGTGCTTGGCGGCAGCCTGCGGGATTCTCTGATTCGGGTCGTCGCCGCGGGGGCGGGGGGATTGTCGGCGGGGGGCGCGGCCAATCCCCGGACGTTGTTTCCCCTGCTGGGCAAGCCGTTGGCCATCGCGGGCACAGCTTGCGCCGTCGCGGCAGCGGCGGGTGCTCTGGCCTACGTGGCGCAGACCAGGGGTGGGATCTGGCCCAACCTGGCGCTGCCCGATCTGTCGCGTGTCTTTCAGGGCGGAAAGCTGAAAAAGCTGTTCAGCGGTCAGACGGCGCTGGATCTGGTCATTTCCCTGCTGAAGTTGTTGACCGTGGCGTGGGCCTGTTGGTCCAGCCTCCGCGACGATTTCATGACCCTGCCGCGCCTGCTGTTCGCCCGCACGGACGTGCAGTTCGCCATGTTGTTCACGCCGTTGGTGAAGGGGTCAGTCAGGGTTCTGACAACCATGGCGTTTTGGGCTGGCGTGGACATTGCTCTTCAACAAATGCGGTTTCGAAAGCGCATGAAAATGACCAAGGAAGAGGCGAAGCGCGAATACAAGGAAGAGGACGGCGATCCGGTCATGAAGGGTCGGCGCCGCAAGCGGCATCGCGAGCTGGCCAAGGGCCGCGCCGCGCTGGAGGTGCCGCGCGCCGACGCCTTGGTCGTCAACCCGACGCACATCGCCGTCGCGATTCGTTATCGCGCCGGGGAATCCCCCGCGCCCCGCGTCACCGCGAAAGGGAAGGGCCAGTTGGCCGAGTACATGCGCGATCTGGCGCGCGAGAACGGGATTCCGATTGTCGAGAACATCGCGCTGGCGCGGCTGCTGTACAAACGCGTGAAGATTGGCCGGTCGGTCCCCGCTGAAACCTACAAGGCGATCGCCGCGATTCTGGCCTACGTCTACCGAATCACGGGCCGCGCGGCCGGCGGCGGAAGCGGCATGGCCGCCGGCGAAGCGGGGAGAATCTGATGGCGGCCTTGATCGAAGGCGCGCCCGGCACGCAGCAAGACAAGGGCGGCGCCCAGGCGTTGTTGGCCGGATCCGTCCTCAGCGTTCTGGCGATCTTGATCCTGCCACTTCCGCCGGTGGTCATGGACATGCTGCTTGCGCTGAACATCGCCGTCTCGGTGTTGATTCTGCTGGTGGGCCTGTCGCTGGAACGCCCGCTGGATTTTTCGGTGTTTCCATCGCTGTTGCTGATCACGACGTTGTTTCGCCTGGGACTGAACGTGGCCAGTACCCGGCTGATTCTGATGAACGGGGGCGAGGGTGCGGGCGCGGCCGGGCACGTCATCGAGGCCTTCGGACGGTTCGCCGTCGGCGGCAGCTTGATCGTCGGCGGCGTGGTCTTCCTGATCCTGCTTGTCGTCAACTTCACGGTCATCACCAAGGGATCGAACCGCATCGCCGAGGTCGCGGCCCGCTTCACGTTGGACGCGATGCCCGGCAAGCAGATGGCGATCGACGCCGATCTGGCCGCAGGGATGATCGACGATCGGGGGGCGCGGGCCCGGCGTTTGTCGCTGGAGCAAGAGATCGAGTTTTTCGGCGCGATGGATGGTGCCAGCAAGTTTGTCCGCGGGGACGCCATCGCGGGCCTGGTGATCACCGCGATCAATATCATCGGTGGCCTGATCGCCGGGCTGGTGCGGGATCACCTGACGCTGGCCCAGGCCGCCGAGACGTTCAGCATCCTGACCATCGGCGACGGTCTGGTGTCGCAGATCCCGGCCCTGTTGATCTCGACGGCGGCCGGCATGGTGGTCACCCGCGCCGGGGCCGGGTCGAACCTGGGCAAGTCGATGGGACAGCAGATGTTCGGCAAGGCCCGCGTGCTGACCTACGCCTCGGGCGTGTTGGGCATGCTGGCGCTCCTGCCCGGGATGCCGACGTTGCCGTTCGCGGCACTCAGCTTGTCGGCGTTCGCCCTGTCACGCCGCAAGGTGCCCGGTACGACGCCCGAAAAACAGGTCGCGGAAGCCGCCGATGCCAAGGACAAGCCGGAGAGGATTCAGGACCTGATCAACGTCGACGCCATCGAACTGGAGGTCGGACACGGTCTGCTGAAGTTGATCGATCTCGAGAAGGGCGGCGAGCTGCCGGGGCGGGTGACCAATCTGCGTAAACAGGTGGCGTCCGATCTGGGACTGGTGTTGCCGCCCGTTCACCTGCGGGACAACCTGCGGTTGGACGCGAACGAGTACCGGGTCCAGTTGCGCGGTATCGAGATCGCGCGCGGCACGGCGTACGCGGAACGCTTCATGGTTCTGGAACCGTCGGGGGGCCGCCCGTCGCTGCCGGGGGCCGATGCCATCATGGCGAAGGAACCCGCGTTTGGCCTGGAGGCCCTGTGGATCACGGCGGCGGATCGGGCGCGCGCCGAGGCGGGCGGGATGACGGTCGTCGACCCGGCGTCGGTCATGACCACGCATCTCAGCGAGGTCATTCGGCGCAACATTCACGAGCTGGTCGGGCGTCAAGAGGTCCAGGAGTTGCTGGCGGCGCTGGGCAAAGAGGCGCCGAAGTTGGTGGAGGACGTGGTCCCCGGCACCGTGACGTTGGGCGAGCTGGTGCGCGTGGTTCGCGGCGTCCTGCGCGAGGGACTGTCGATTCGCGATCTGCGGACCATCCTGGAGGCGATCGCGGACGGCGCGGCGCGCAGCAAGGACACCGCTTTCCTGGTCGAACAGGTCAGGCGCCGGCTGTTCCGGCAGATCACGGCCAAGGTGGTCGACCGGGCGGGAATCGTCAAAGCCATCACGCTGGACCGGTCCACCGAGGAAGTCCTGCGCCGCAGTTTGGGGCAGACGGACGGCGAAGCGACCCTGGCGCCTGAAATCGAAACCGCCCGCCGCCTGGTCGCGGCTCTGGAAGCGCGGGCCGCCCGCTTCGCGGCCGAAGGAAACGCGACCGTGATCATCTCGCCCCCGGATTTGCGCCGGCCGCTGTTCGATTTCGCTAGCCGCTTCGTTCCCGACCTGTGGGTGATATCCGCGCGCGAACTGACGCCGGGAACGCAGGTCGATCCGGTCGCCACCATCGATATTCACGGCACGCCGCTTGGAAGGGCGGCGTGATCACCCAAGGTTCGCAAACCAGGAGAGCACACCCATGAATCCCGATTCGCCCATGATTCGAACCTTCCGAGCGCGTGATGCGCGATCGGCGCTAGGCGCGGTGAAAGCGGCCTTTGGCTCCGACGCGGTCATCATCGAGACCAAACAAGTCGGCGGCGGGTTGTTCGGCCGCGCCCAGATCGAGGTCACGGCGGCGTCGGGCAGCGAGCCCACGGCCCGCCCCCGCGACGAGGGACGTGATCATCGGATGGAAACCGATCTGGCGGCGCTGCGCCGGGTGATGGACGACGTGAAACGCACGCTGCAGCGCGGTCAGCCGTCCGGACGTGGATCGACCATGGGTGATGCAGGGGACCATGGTGAAAGCGGCGGCGCGGAATTCAGCGCGGAAGCGCGCCGGGTCTTTCGCCACCTCTTGCAGCGCGGCGTCGACGCGGGCCAGGCCCGGGTCCTGGTGGACGAAGCGTTGGCGACCGGCGCCGAGAGGGCGTCCGAGTTGTTCGCCGTGATCGCGGCCGAAATCGGAAAACGCCTGATCGCGGGTCCCGCCCCCTGGAGTGCCGATGCGCGTCGAACCATCGCCCTGGTGGGCCCCACCGGCGTCGGAAAAACCACCGCAATCGCGAAGATAGCGGCGCGCGCGCTGCTGGAGACCAGATTCAAGATCGGCCTGATTACCGTCGATACGTACAGGGTGGGTGCAACCGATCAACTGGCCCGGTACGGCAAGATCATGGGGGTTCCCGTCCATATTGCGCGGGATAAAGGCGCCCTGGCCGTTGCTGTTGAACGCACCCGCGACGCGGATCTGGTGTTGATCGACACGGCGGGACGATCCGACATGGAATCGATATCGGCACAAATGGACCTGGTGAAAACCGCGCCGAATGTTCAGTTGCACCTGGTGCTGTCGGCGGCCGCTGGCGCGCGCGAAATGGGCGCGGTGGCGCTGCGCTACAAGGGGTTCGGCGCCGAACGTTTGATCTTCACGAAACTCGACGAAGCGGACGGCCCGGCTGGTGCGATTTCCGCAGCGGCGATCGTGTCGCGTCCGGTTTCCTGCATCTGCGACGGGCAACGAGTTCCCGAAGACATCCATCCGGTCACCAACGCCAGTCTGATCGAAAGATTCCTGGCACCGGTCCCCGGCTTCATGCCGCATGGCCATCCGATCATCTCGTCCGGCAGCAAGGAGCACGTTCGTGGATCAGGCCGATAGTCTGCGGCAAATGGCCGCGTCCGGAAAGATCGCGAAGGCGCCCCTGAAGGTGTACGCGGTCACCAGCGGCAAAGGCGGAGTGGGAAAGACCAACATCACGGCGAACCTGGCCACGGTCGCGGCGCGCGCGGGCAAACGGGTTCTGATCATCGATGCGGACCTCGGGTTGGCCAACGTCGAGATCGTGCTGGGGGTGAAGCCCCGCTATCACATGGGGGATCTGCTGGACAAGGGCCTTGCCATCAGCGACGTGCTGGTCGAAGGACCGCCGGGCGTCATGCTGCTGGCGGCCGGATCGGGCGTGAAGTCCCTGACCCAGTTGTCCGACGAACAGAAGATGCGGCTGGTTCAGGCACTGGAGCCGATCGAAGAGATGTTCGACATCGTGCTGATCGATTCGGGCGCGGGTATCGGCGACAACGTGTTGTTTTTCGTGGGCGCCGCGCAGGAGGCGATCCTGGTGGTCAGCCCCGAGCCGACGTCGCTGGTCGACGCCTACGCCACGGTGAAGGTGTTGTCGCAGCAGGCGGGCGTCGGCACGTTCAACGTGATCATCAATCCCGTCGTCGACGAGTTGGCGGCCCGCGGGGTTTTTCAGAAGCTGACCGCCGTTACCGGAAAATTCCTGGAGGCGAAGGTCCGCCATCTTGGATACGTTCCGCGCGACGAGAATCTGCACCGCGCCATCATGGCCCAGCGCCCCGTGTGCGAAATGTTTCCGTCGTCGCCGTCGGCGCGCGCCATTGTCGCGATCGCCGATCGCCTGTTGGGCGACAAGGCGGGGGCCGGCCTGCCACCCGTGCGACTGGAAGGTGGTCTCAAGTTCATGTGGCAACGCCTGTTCCGTGAATCACACGCGGCGGCGGCTGGGTAAAGACGCTGATGCATCGAGCGCTCGCGACATATTCATCGACCGGCACCGACGCCGACGAGCTGATCGCGCGCTATGGGGCACTGATCGATCGCGTCGCGCGCCGGATCGCCATTCGCACGGGTCTGCAAAGCGCGTTCGACGACCTTTGGTCGGCCGGGGCGCTGGGCCTGCTGGAAGCGGCGCGCCGCTTTGACGGCAGTCGGGGGGTCACATTCGAAACGTTTGTCGAGCACAGGGTGCGGGGTGCCATGCTGGACGAGCTTCGACGCATGGATCATTTGCCGCGGCGGCTGCGATCGCGGACCGACGATCTTCAGAAGGCGAAGCAGAAGTTGGCTGGCCAGTTGGGTCGCGAGGCGTCAACCGAGGAGTTGGCGTCGGAGTTGAAGCTGGACCTGGAAGAGGTCGGCGGCATCGAGGCGCTGCTGGAGCCCCACATCCCGCTGGACCGAATGGTGGGGGCGCCGGTCGAGGATCGCGAGGATGGGATCGAGGATCGCCTCACGCGCGCACAAATGGTCCAGGCTTTGGCGCGCGAGATTCGTGGGCTTCCCGATCGTCTGCAAACCGTTCTGGGCCTGCATTATCTGGAGGGGCTGACCTACCGGGAGATTGCCAAGATTCTGGACGTCAGCGAGCCACGGGTGTGCCAGCTTCATTCCGACGGGTTGAAGAAGCTGAAACTGGCGCTCGCGGCGGAAGTCAGCGAGGAGTAGCGCCATGCAGATTGGTCTTCGGCAGAAGCTGGAAACCTGCAAGAGTCTGCCGAACTTGCCCGCGGTGGCGGTTCACGTGCTGCGGTTGACCCAGCGCGAAAACTTCGACATCGCGGACGTGGCCCGGGCGATCGGCAGCGACACGGTGTTGTCGGCGCAGGTGCTGGCCCTGGTGAACTCGCCCCTGTTTGCCATGCGCCAGGAGGTGAAAACGGTTTCACACGCTCTGGTACTGCTGGGCGCGAACGCGGTTCGAACCATCGCCCTGTCGTTCGCGGTGGTCGGTGAATTGCGCACGCACGAACGCCCCGGCATCGACCACCACGCCTACTGGACACGCGCGGTCTTCGCGTCCGCTGCCGCCCAGGAGTTGGCGCGCGTGGGTGGTCTCCGCCACCCCGAGGAGGCCTTCTTGGCGGCGCTGCTGCAGGACGTCGGCGAACTGGCGCTGTTGCAGGCTTCACCGGATCCGTACCTTACGCTGGCCGCGCAGGCGGGAGCCGACCACGACAGGTTGGTGCAGTTGGAGAAACAGGCGTTCGATTGCGATCACGCCGAGGTCGGTCGTTGGTTGATGACCCAGTGGCGCCTTCCGGAGGTCGTACGCGCCGCCGTGGGAAGCAGCCACGAACCATCGCGGTGGCTGCGCGGGATGGATCCCGCGACCGAGCTGGCCGTCAAGGTGGTCGCGTTGTCCGGCGTTCTGGCCGATGTGTGGGTGATGCCGGACGTCAGCGCCGCCGCCCGCAAGGCCAAGGCCCGGGCGAACGAGATACTGGGCCTGGACGACGACCGTCTGCTGGCGTTGCTTCGTCGGGTGAACAAGGCGGTCAGCGAGATCGCGCCGTCGTTCAACGTGCCGATAGCCGCACCCGAGGACCTGGACAGAATTATTGAGCGCTGCGACTACGCGTTCTCGCATGCCAGCGGCGATCTGCCGGACATGGCATCAGTCCCCACGGGGATCGAGCAGTCCGAGCCGACCCTGCGGGTGGACGCGCTGACCGGCCTGTCGAACCGGGCCCAATTCGACGCCTATCTTGCGTCGCAGTTCGAATCCGCCAGACAACTGGGCAAGCCCCTGAGCGTGATCCTGTGCGACCCGGATCATTTCGACATGATCAATCAAACCTTCGGCCGGCCGGCGGGCGATCGCGCGCTTGCCGCGCTGGGCGCGATGCTGGGTGCGAAACTGCGGTATCGGGATCTGGCGTCGCGTTACGGCGGGGAAGAATTCGCGCTGGTGTTGACGGACACGCACGCGGCGGGGGCCGCCATCGTGGCGGAACGTCTGCGCAAGAAGGTCGAGGACGGGCACCACGACATCGGCATCGGTGATCCCGTGCGCATGACGATCTCCGTCGGCTGCGCCACCTTGGACGAGGCGTTGACCTTTCAGACGCCCGCAGATCTGCTGCGCGCCGTCGAGGAGACGCTGCTTCAAGCGAAACGGGCCGGCCGCAACCGCGTCATGGGCTTCAGTACTTTCAGCGTGGCCGCCTGAACGGAGACCAACCGATCGCAATGAGTATAGGCGTTCAAAGCTTGACGGCCCCGGCGGTATCCGCGCGACCCCGCATTGTGTTCGTCGAGGAGATGCCGGATGTGCTGCGGGCGCTGGAACGAATTTCAAAGGAAGACGCGAAGCGCTGGGATCTGATCTTCGTTCACACGTTCGATGAAGCCTTCGCGGCGATGGAGGGCGTCCCGGCTGACGTCGTCGTTGCGTCAATTGACCCCGCGCGCTCCGACTGCATCGTGGCGCTGGAACGCCTGAAGGCCCAACATCCCACGACGGTCCGCATGGTCTTCGGTTCTCCGTCGTCGCGCGAGAACATGGTGCGCGTGTCGCCGCTTTGTCATCAGTATCTGGTCAAGCCTTTCGATGTGCTTCGCCTGCACGAACGGCTGGATCGGGCGCTTGCGGTGCGCCAGTTGTTGGGGAACTCCGCGCTGCGGGCGGCGGTGGGCGACACGGAATCGCTGCCGTCTCCACCGCCGGTCTTGATCGAATTGCGGTCCGCGTTGGAGGCCCGCGGCACGGGCGCCGCGGACGTGGCGCGAATCGTGGAACAGGATCCGGCGCTGTCGGCCAAGCTGCTGCAACTGGCGAACTCGGCGTTCTTCGGAACCAGTCGCAAGTATGCCGCGGGAACCGTCGTCAGCATCGAGGATGCGGTAATTCTGCTGGGCATGTCCACTGTCGAGCAACTGGCCCTGATCACGGGCGTGTTCGTGGCGTTCGAGGGCGAGGAAGAAACCCTGGGTCTTTCGGTCGCGGCCCTGCGGCGTCACGCCACGCTGGTCGCCGAGATCGCGGCCAACCTGATGACGTCACGCCGGTTTGCGGAGGAGGCCTTCATGGGGGGGCTGCTGCACGACGTGGGAAAATTGGTACTGGCGTCCCGGTTTCCTGATTCCTATCGGCGGATCGCGCCGCTGGCACGGAAACGCCGGTCCCCATCGTGGCGCATCGAGATCGAGGAATACGGAGCGTCACACGCCGAAGTGGGCGCCTATCTGTTGGCGTGCTGGGGCCTGCCTCGGATCGTGATCGAGGCCGTGGCCTTCCATCACCGTCCGTCGGCCTTGGGGCGCACCCACTTCGATCCGGTCGGCGGGGTTCACATCGCCGAGGCGCTGGTCCAGGAAATGGACGCGCCTACGAACGATCCGGCGCGCGACGCCTCGACCTGGTTGGATTCGGTCTATCTGGACAAGACAGGCGCGATCGCCCGCATGCAGGTCTACCGGGACATCGCCCGGGACACAGCGCGCCGGGTCTAGATCGGTGGTCAATCGCGGCCCTTGCGAGGTAGAACCACGCCGGAATGGTCAAAGACGACGGGCTCACACACCTCGTGGCCGAGGGGATTATCGACGCTGTTCACGCGCGGCTGATGAGCGGAAAAGAAGCGACGGTCTACGTGGTCGAGCGGGAAGGGCACTTCGGCGCGGCCAAGGTCTACAAGGCCCGTGACGAACGAACGTTCAAGAAGACGGCCAGCTACACGGAAGGGCGCAACCAGACGCGCAACACGCGCGACCGGCGCGCGATGCAGAACAAAACGTCCTACGGGCGTGGCCTGATCGAGGAAGGCTGGCAGGACATGGAATTCGCCGCGCTTCGTGCCGCGTTCGACGCGGGTGTGCGGGTTCCGGAACCCTACTTCCTGTACGAGAACGTTCTGTTCATGGAGCTGGTCGTCGACGACCAGGGTGTGCCAGCGTCGCGATTGGCGGATTTTTCGTTCGCCCCGGACGTTGCCGCCGGCCTGCACTCAGAGATCTTTCAGCAGGTGAGGGGGTTGCTGGAAACGGGGCGGATCCATGGCGATCTGTCGGCTTACAACGTGCTGATGGCGGGCAAGGGTCCGACCATCATCGACATGCCCCAGGTTGTTGACGTGGCGAAGAACAACAACGCGCGCCAGATCCTGCGCCGCGATCTACGCAACGTTACCGAACACCTGGCGCGCTTCGACGCGCGACTGCTGCGCTTTGTCGACTGTGGCGACGCCTTGTTCGCGCACTACATGCGCGGGACGTTGGGCCTGGTCACAGGGCCGGAGGTGGGATCGCCGCAAGCGCGGGGCGGGGGCGGCGCGGGCCGACGCGGTCGCGACGCCGAGCGGGGGCGCGCCGGGCGCGACAAGGGGCGGGGTCCGGGTGGGGCGACGGGGGCGAATGCGGCGGCGGCCAGGCCGGGCGGGGTGCCATACGCGGCCGCGCGCGGTGGCGGATCACCTGCTCCCCGGGCAACGGGATCGGGCGGTGGTACCGGGGATCGCCCTTCGGGGGCTGTCGCGGTGGCGGCGGCGGGTCAGCGACGGCGACGCCGCGGCCGGCACTGATACCGATCCAGCAATCGCCCGGGATTTCGCGGTGGCATTGGGCTTAGGTATATCGACGTGATCTTGCGTGGGTCGGCGGGGGATCGGGTGATGTTAGAGAAGACCATCGTCGAGTGTATCGGCCAGTGGCGCCCAGGTGAGGTTATGTGTGTTGTCCGGGCGCCCCAGCCGCCCTCCTGATCGCCATCGACGCGGTCGCCGGGAGGGTCAGGCGCCTGGCGTCCGTTCCGGGCGGCTACCCACCGGCAAGTATTCTCGACGACGGCCGCGTCGCGATCGGTGTTGGCGGCGATGGCGCCTGGTCCTGCCTGAGCATGAGCTGGGGGCGTTCTCGACCAAACTGACCGCGGCCGGATTGGCGGTGGTGCGGAGCAAATACGACGGTAAAAAACGAGGCCCCTCTACTTTGATGGTTCTCGCACCACCCCACTAATCTCGGCAGGCGTCTCACCTTGCGGGGGAACGTTGGAGGGGCCATCCTGACAGGGATCATGGTGACTCCGTCGCTGCCCGATCCGGAACTGATCAAGGCTTTTCGCCGAACTGTTCGCCGCCATTTTGAAGGCCAGATCGCGCGTGAGCACGAAGAGGCGGAAGTCCGACGGGCGGCTGTTGTCCCGCTGGCTCGTCAGAGCATCAAACGCGCCCGTACCCAGGGACTCTGCGGGCGGGCGTGGCTGTTCGGTTCATACGCATGGGGCCAACCGGGCGATCGAAGCGACATCGACATCCTGGTCGAGGCTTGCGGGGATACCTTTGGGATCGCGTCGCTGGTCGGGCGCGCTTGCGGACGGGACGTTCACGTCGTGGATTGGTCCGACGCCCCCGAAACGCTTCGACTCCGCGTTTCAGACGAGGGCGTACCTCTGTGACTCCGGTGGACTCCCGCGCCGCGTTGTTGTGTGCGGAGTGTCGTCGCGATTGGGGAGCCGTCAAGACGCATCTGTCCCGCGCTCGCGCGGCGGATCCGGTTCGGGGCGCCGCCGAGGCCGCGCTTGTCGCTTTGTCTCTGGATCACGCTTACCAGGCGTTTGAGACGATTCTCGTGCGCCTCGAACGCGGGTCCGGTCTTCCCGACCGGACCGGAGCGAACTGGCACGTCGCGCTTCTGGCGGACGCTGCTATCGCGATCCCAGGTGTGCGACCGGCATTGTTTTCCCCCGAGGGGTTCGCGGAATGGGACGCACTGCTTCGGTTTCGGCACTTTCTTCGCCACGCCTACGTCGTCAATCTTGACGCCGGGAAGCTTGTGGCCAACGTCGATCGCTTGGAACGTGCGGTGGGTGCGACGGACACATGGCTTGAGGCCGTTGTCACCGGGCTACTTGGTGGCTGATGCGTCCCGGTAGCGAGAGACGCCGGCATCGCGCCAGATCCGTGACGCGCCCAGGAACGTCCGGGTGCTGGCGTTTCGTCTCTACGCGGCTTCGCGCCGCGCATGGCGCAGGATCGCCAGATCGTCGTGTTCGCGCCGCTCGGCGGTCGCGCGCGCCTGGATGATTTCCCCGACGCGGATCGCCGCAACCTTGCGTAGGGCCTCGGCACGGCCGTGGGCGGCCGTGTAGCGCACACGGGTGGCGCTGGATTCGTCGTTGGCCGCCTGAACGGCGTGTTCGGCCACGCGCACCTCGTGCAGCGCCCGGGAGTGACTGAGCTCGGCCAGTTGCCAATCCCACGCGCTGGAAGGGCGACGCTCGTCGGCCTCGGCGCGGGCGCGGCTGTTGATCAACACATCCTCCGCGGTCTTCAGCTTGCGGCTGGCGTCCGCCATCTCGCGAAGCCGAAGTTCCTCTCGCTGTTCCTCCAACTTCACGACGGGATCGAGACGGATCTTGGGACGCACAGAAGTCTCTTCGGCACGAGCGCGATCGGCCTTGAGCGAAATAACACCGTCGTCGATTCGGGACGTCCGCGAGTCACAAACCCGACGAGAAAACTTGGCCCTGGGCTTGCTGTACCCATGTTTCGAAAGGAGAAGGTCAATTGGCTGACGGCATATATGTAGGCATGGCGGGGGCGGCGGCACGCGCCGAACAACTGGACTCGATCGCCGACAATCTGGCGAACATCGAGACACCGGGGTTCAAGGCATCGCACCCCGCGTTTCAGTCCTTCCTGCCGCGGGGCGCGGGGGCGGCTTCCGACAAGATCTCGACCGCCGCGGTCGGGACAGGCGCCGATCCATCGGCGGGAGCGCGGGTGACCACCGGGAATCCGCTGGACCTTGTCCCGAACGACGACGCGTTCTTGATGGTACAGACGTTGACCGGCCCGGCGTACACGCGCAACGGCAAGCTGGTCGTCAATCCCGACGGCGTTCTGACGTCCGGGGGCCGCATGGTTCTGGGGACGTCGGGAAACCCGATTCAGATCCCGGTCGGATCCAACGCACTGATCAATCAGCTGGGTAGCGTCATGGTCGGCAATATCGAAATCGACCGCCTGGCCCTGTTCCAGATTCAGGGCGCCGTGGCGCATGTTGGTCCTTCGCTGTACGGGCCCGGGGCGGGCGGTGTGGTCGCGGCTGCTGACGCCGCACTCGGTGTCAGCGTGGGCCAGTTGGAGATGGGGAATTCGACGCCGCTTGAGGCGACCGTCCAGATGATCGGCGCCCAGCGCCAGTTCGAGATGGCGATGCAAGCGATCCAGACGTACCGACGCCTGGACGATCGCGCCATCGAGGTCGGCAAGTCCCGCTAGCAGTTCCGTTAACGAAGGAGAAGACCCATGTTGCGATCGCTATACACGGCAGCCACCGGAATGGAGGCCCAGCAGCTGAAAATGGACGTCATCGCGAACAACCTCGCGAACGCCAGCACCACGGGCTTCAAGCGCGTGCGCGCCGAGTTCCAGGATCTGCTGTCGGAAACGGTCATCCAGGCGACGCCCGCGGGACCGCAGGGCGGAGGCCAACCGGTGCCGCTTCAGGTTGGTCTGGGGGTCAAGACGGGAAGCACGACACGATCGATGGGGCAGGGCGACATGCTGAATACGCAAAACCCGCTGGACCTGGCGATCGAGGGAAACGGATACTTTCGCGTGCAGCGTCCCAACGGCGAGATCGCGTTTACCCGCGCGGGCAATCTGCGCGTCGACGAAACCGGGCGACTGGTCACGCAGCACGGCGAGATCATCGAGCCTGGGATCACCGTGCCGCCCGAGACCATCGGCCTGACCATTCGTCCCGACGGTGTTGTACAGGCGAAGCTACCGACGAAACAAGAACCGACCGAGCTTGGCCAGTTGCAACTGACGACGTTCACGAACCCCGCCGCGTTGGAGGCCATCGGCCACAACCTGTTTCAGCCCACCGGGGCCAGCGGTCAGGAGATGCAACTGCGTCCGGGTGAACAGGGCGCGGGCAACGTCAGCCAGGGCTTCCTGGAGAGCGCGAACGTGAAGGCGGTGGAAGAAATGATCGACATGATCACCACGCAACGGTCGTACGAGATGAATTCGAAGGTCATCCAGACGGCGGACCAGATGCTTCAACGTCTGACGCAGTTGCGGTAATCGTCATGCAACACCGATCTCACGCGTTTGTCCTGACTCTGCTCGGAACGGCCACCCTGTTCGGATCGGGCGCAACAATCGCCCACGCCAACGAGAGTTTGGCGTCGCCGGCACTGAAGGCGGCGCTGGTGGCCGCGACAACGATCGCCGAGGCGCGGATCGACGTGGTCGCACTGGATCGGCCTGGCGGTGATTGTGTCACGACGGGACCGGAAGCCCGCGTCGAGGTGTCCCGACCCATCGACGGATCGGGCCGGGTCGCCGTGAAATTGCTTGGATCGCGCTCGGGGGCGGGGTCGCCCTGCGAGGTGTGGGCCTGGGCGCGGGTCAGGGTGTTCGCGCAGGTTCCGATCGCCCGCCGCGCGATTCGGGCCGGTGACGTGTTGGCTTCGGCGACCCAGATGGAAGAACGCGAAATCAGATCGGGGCACGTTCCCGCGATCCTGACGCCCGAATCAGTCGCGGATCGATCCCTAGGCGCGGGTCAAGTGATCGAGGCCGCCGCTGTCCGCGTGCCGGGCCTGCGGGCGGGTGAGACCGTCAAGGTCCTACTGGTCAGCGGGGCGCTGGCGATCGAACAGGTCGGACGCGCGGTCCCTTGTGCCCGTGGTCGCAACTGCGCGGTTCTCCAGTCCGGCAAACACATTGAGGGGACAATCGTCGACGGACGTTTGATGGTGAATGTGCCATGAAAAAAATCGCTGCAATCGGAGTCTTCGCGGTGTTCGCCGGTGCCTGCGCCCCCGCCCACACCAGTGCGTACAAAACGAAAAAACGCGAATACGCACCGGAGGCCCAGACCGACAAGAAGAACGCGGCGGTCTCGGAGGGAAGTCTGTGGCAGGAGGGCCGTCCCGCGTCGATGCTGTTCACCGACGCCCGCGCCTTGCACACCAACGATTTGCTGGTCATTCGGGTCGAGGAAATCGCGTCGGCGAATCGATCGGCGAACACCAACCTGGATCGTGAATCGACCGCGGCGGCGAAAGTTGACGCCTTCTTGGGATTGTTGGGGAAACTGCAAGCGGCCGGCCTGGATCCGAACCTGAATCTGGGTGGCAGCTCGAAGAGCACCTTCAAGGGCGAGGGAAAATCCGACCGCAGCGAATACCTGACCGCCACGGTGCCGGCCCTGGTCCGCAAGGTGTTGCCGAACGGGAACCTTTTCGTGGAGGGCCACCGGGTCATTCTGGTCAACAGCGAGGAACAGCATTTCTATATCTCGGGGGTGGTCCGCCCGATCGATATCGACCAAGAAAACAGCGTCAAAAGCTCGATGGTCGCGGACGCCGAAATCGAATTCGTCGGCTCGGGCGATCTGACGGACAACCAGAAACAGGGTTTCCTGTCCCGGTACTTCGGATGGTTGTGGCCATGGTAACCAAAATGAAGACAACAACGCGTGGACTGTCCTGGGTTCGCCAACTGACCGCCGGTCTTCTTGCCTTGTTGGCATTGCTCGGCACCCCGACGCGATTGGCGTTGTCGTCGCCGGTGCGCCTGAAAGAGCTGGTCGATGTTCAGGGTATGCGCGAAAACGCGCTGTACGGATACGGGCTGGTCGTTGGGCTCGCCGGCACAGGGGACACCGAATACGTGTTCTTCACGTCGCAGTCGATCAGCGGCATGTTGGGTCGGTTGGGGATCCGGATCGATCCGCGTGACGTGCGGGTGCGAAACGTCGCCGCCGTGATGGTGACGACGAAGCTGCCGGCCTTCACCCGCCCTGGCGCGCGCTTGGACGTCAGCGTCGCGTCCATGGGCAACGCGCGATCGCTGGCCGGTGGTGTCCTGCTGATCACCCCCCTGACGGGAGCCGACGGACAGGTCTACGGCCTGGCCCAGGGACCTGTGCAGGCAGGTGGTTTTGGCGCCGCCGCGTACGGATCGTCGTTCCAGAAGAATCAGCCGACATCGGGTCGCGTGCCCTCGGGGGCGACCGTCGAACGGGCGGTGACGCCGAACATCGAGAAGGATTCGCTGACATTGGGACTGAAACGCCCGGACTTCACGACCGCGAACAACGTCGCCGAGGCGATCAACAAGCTGCTGGGCGAGGAAGCCGCCAAGGCAACCGACCCCGCCGCGATCGAGGTCAAGGTGCCGGCCGCCTACAAGGGCAAGGCGGTCAGTCTGATCACCAAGTTGGAAACTTTGGATGTCGAGGCCGACCAACGCGCGCGCGTGGCGATCAGCGAACGAACCGGCACCGTGGTCGCGGGCGAGCGCGTACGGATTCACCCGGTCGCGATCGCCCATGGCGGCATGTCGATTTCGATCCAGGCCATGCCGGTGGTCTTTCAGCCGAATGCGTTTTCGCAGGGCAGGACCGCGCAAACCAAACAGGCGCAGATCGACGTCAAGGAAAAAGAGAAACCGGTTGTGGCGTTGCCGGCAACGTCCACCGTCGAGGAATTGACCAAGGCGCTAAATCTTCTGGGCGCTTCCCCGCGTGATTTGATCGCGATTCTTCAGGCCATGAAAGCTGCGGGCGCGCTGGAAGCCGATCTCGAGGTGCTGTGATGCCGGGACCCGTTCGCAACGCCGCCGAGGGCTATCAGCAACTGGAGGCGATCATGCTGCGGCAGATGCTGCAATCCAGTGGCGCGTTTCGCGCGGGAAGCACGCCGGGGTCGCAGCTGCGAACCGATATGTTCGTTGAAACGCTGGCGGACGCGGTTGCGAAAGCCGGTGGCCTGGGGATTGCCCGGATGCTCGAGCGTCAGCTGGGCACGGGTTCGGGAACCGCGTCGGGTTCGGTACGGGCCCCGGGTATGACCTCGGGATCACTTTCCGTGGCACCGCGGTCGTCGTGGTCGGGGATGGGCGGGACATCGTCCCAGGTTGGAGCCATCGACGATCTGGACGATCCCAACAGCGAGGCGCCCCTACCGGAGGATCCGTCGGCGTCCAGCATCGACGACTATCAAACCGGCCCGGGGAAGCGAAGCACGTTGCCGGCGACGCTGCCGCCCGGTGTCACCGGGACGATCACCAGCGGGTTCGGCCCCAGGCTTCACCCGATCACCGGCGACGTTCGATTTCACACCGGCGTCGATCTGCGGGCACCCGAGGGTGCGCCCATCAGGGCCGCCGCGGCGGGCTTGGTCCGCGAGGCTGGGCATCGCGGCGGCTACGGCAATGTCGTCGAGATCGAGCACGGCGACGGCAACAGCACGCTTTACGCCCATGCTTCCGCGCTGTTGGTGGCGAAGGGTCAGCGCGTCGAGGCCGGACAACCGGTGGCGCTGGTGGGCCAGACCGGACAGGCGACCGGGCCCCACCTTCACTTCGAACTACGCAGGCACAACCACCCGGTAAACCCAGCATCGGCAGTCGTCCCTACTTTTGTTTCGCGAGCCCTTAATAGATATCGCGAGCGTGCCGAAATCATGGATGCAGGCACTCCATCAGGTGCCGGCACTGAGGAGAAGCAGCCATGAAAGTCACGGAAGTCAAAGCGGTGTTGGGTCCGGATAGGGTGAAGGCGTCCGACGCGACGATCCCCGAGGGAGAAGATCCGAAGGATCGCGTGTCCGTGCAGGAGACGAAAGAAGCGGAAGCCGCTATCGCGACCGCACGAGGGGCGGCGGGCGGCCGGCGGGCCGCGCGTCTGGATCGACTGGAGGCCGAGGTTCGTTCCGGTTCATTCCGGCCGGATGCGGGTCGGGTCGCAGCTCAGATCCTGGCCGACGCTGAAGTAGACGCGCGGATCACCGCGCTGCTGAGGCACTGATCCCGACGACACAACAAGGAACCGCATGAACAATCTGGAGCGCGCAATCAAGACGACGGAGGAGATCCGAGACGCGCTTGCAGCCGAGATCGTGGTTGCCCGCCAGGAGCGGGTGTTGATACGAAATATGGATATCGACGGATTGTTCCTGCGCGCCGCGAAGCGGGCCGATTTCAACCAGCGGACGGGGACCCTTCAACAGACGCTGGGTGACGAACTTGGTGAGGTGGCTCGTGAGTTTGGTCTTTCCGAGGTCACGCTCGATCGCCTGAAAGCAACGGCGCCTATGCTGGGGCAGCGCATGTCGACGGCGTTGGCAGAGGTGCGCGCGTTGGCGTCCTCGCTGGCCGAACTCGACGCGTTGAATCGCCTGCTGGGGCAGCGGGCGTTGTCATACGTTCGTGCCCATCTGGCGGTGCTCTCGCCGAAACCGGCGGCCTATGACCGGCGTGGCGGCAGCGCGGCCGACCCGCGCTCGTCGACCGTCGTGAGGGTGGCCTGACATGGCTGACCTGTTCGCCATACTGGCCCGTTCAGGCAACAGCCTGGCGGCGCACAGCGGGGCACTGGCCACCGCGGGAAACAACATCGCCAACGCGAACACCCCGGGGTACGCGCGTCAGATCGCGAACCTGGTCGCGAACCCGGCGCTGCCTTCGTTCGGGCCCGCGGGCATCGGGGCGGGTGTGTCGCTGGAATCGATCACGCAGGCCCGCGATCAGTTTATCGAACGCCAGATGCCCAACGCACTGGCGGCCGAGGCCCGATCGGAAAGTGAAAGCTTCGCGCTGTTGGGGATCAACGCTCTTGATCCCGACCTTGAAGGCGGCCTGTCATCAGCCCTGGGCGCGTTCTATTCGTCATTGCGGACGCTGGCCCAGAATCCCAGCGACATGGGGTTGCGGCAGGCGACGCTCGGCAGCAGCCAGGGCTTGGCCCGATCGATCAACCAAACCGCCGGCGCGATCGAAGAAGCCCGCACCGGGCTGGACGCCCGAATCGACGGTGATCTCAACAGCATCAATGCGGCCGCTGCCTCGCTGGCGGATCTCAACAAGCAGATCCGCATGGTGGGGAGCACGGGAGCCGAGGCCAACGATTTGCGCGACAAGCGCCAGAGCGCAATGGACACGCTGGCGCGGCTGACCGGCGCGACGCCGTACCGGAACGCGGACGGGGACGTCATGATGGCCTTGCCGGGGGGGATGACCCTGGTGACCGAAGCGGGCGCGGGGCGTTTCTCGTCGGCGCCCGATCCGGCGAATGGCGGGCACCTCATGCTTCGCCTGACCCGCGCCGATGGCAGCGGCCCCGTGGCTGTGGGTGCGTCGTCACTGGGCGGCGCATTGGGCGGCTTGCTCGCGGCCCGCGACGGCGCCATGCGAACCGCGATCACCGCGCTGGATACCTTCGCTTTCGATCTGGCCGGCGCTGTGAACACCGTTCACCAGGCGGGTTACGCGATGGACGGAACCACCTTGCGCAATCTGTTCTCGGTCCCGTTGACCGCCCCCGGCGCGGCGTCGCAGATCGCCGTCGACAGCGCCGTGGCGGCCGACGCGCGCCTGTTTGCCGCGGCCACAACCCTGCCCGCGGCATCCGGCGACAATCGCAACGTTCTGGCGTTACTGGCGACCGAACGGCAAGCGCTGGCGGGGGGGAGCGATCCCATTTCGTCGTTGCAACAGATCGTGACCAGTTTTGGGAGCAGCAGCAGCCAGGCCCGGGCTTTGGCCGATCACGATCGGGCAATGGCTTCGCACCTGACCAACCTGCGCGATGCGACGGCCGGTGTATCGATCGACGAAGAGATGATCAACCTCACGAAGGCCCAGAAGGCCTACGAAGCGATCGCCAAGGTCATCGCGACGACCGACCAGATGCTGGACACGTTGATGCGCCTCCGCTGAAAGGAACCCGGATGAGGGTCACGAACAAGATGATTTTCGATACCGCGAAGTTGCAAACCGCGGCTGCGCGCGATCGCTTGGTCGACGCGCAACAGAAGGTCACAACCGGACAGCGGGTCAACCATCCCGGCGACGATCCGGCGGCCGCTGCCGCGATCGTTTCCCACAGCATGTCCGTACAACGATTCGAGACGATCGATCGAGTCGTTTCGGCCGCCGTGGCCGAGGCGGATCTGGCGGACGGTACCCTGCAAGGCGTGAGCACGCTGCTGGCACGCGCGCGCCAGTTGGCCATTCAGTTGGGGAACGACACCTACAGCGCGGACGAGCGGGCCGGCGCGGCCGTGGAGATTCGGGGGATTTCCCGCCAGATCGCGCAAGCAATGAACGCGGAGGTGGGCGGACGATACCTGTTCGGTGGCAACGTCGACCGTACCGAGCCGTTCGACCAACTTGGTACCTACTTGGGGGACACTTCCGTTCGCCAAGTCGAAGCTGCTCCCGGGTTGCTTCAGAATTCTTCCATCCGCGCCGACGTGGCCCTGAAAGGCGTGGGGGGAGGCGTCGATGTTTTCGCCACACTAGAGGCGTTGGCCACCGCGTTGGGCAACAACGACGGCACGGCGGTGCGGGCGTCGATTGCCGGCGTCGTAACCTCGGGCGACCAGATTGCGTCGGCCCTGATTCAGACCGGAGTCATGCTGGACGGATTCCTGGGCGCACAGAGTATCGGCGTTGTCGCGAAGGAGTCAGCGCAGAAGTCACTGGCGTCAGTGGCCGAGATCGATATCTTCGAGGCGGCGTCGGAAATGGCAAAGGCTCAGCAGTCCCTGGAGGCCGCCCTGACCGTGTCGGCGAAAAGCTTCAACATGAGCCTGCTGGACTTCCTGCCCCGAGGCTAGGTCGAGGTCGCTGGCGTCGTGGCGACCGCCGCGCGCCGGTGGCGGATCAGCGAAGCCGGGTCGACTGGTAGGACGCCATGCCGCGCCGGTGATTGTCGCCGCGCAGACTGTCGGCTTGAAGCTCGAGGCCCAGACGCTGAAGCGCCAATCCAACCCGCTCGGCGAGATCGCGCAGCACGCCCAACTCGGGAGGGGGTACGCCAAGCCCGGCGGTCTGCAACCGGCGACACAGGTCCGCCGCGGATTCCATCGCGACATTGGCGGTCTCGGTGTCGCCCGCCGCGAGGGCCGCCTCCGCTTGAGTCAGTGCCTCGACCAGTTCGGTGGACGGCGCGGGGGCATTCATGGTCGTCTCACGGTCTTGGGTTGCCGGCGCCGGCGCCCGTGGTGGCCGCCACCGCCCGTACGAAACCGTCGACAATGGGTGCGAACGCGCGCTCGGCTTGACGGATGTCTTTGACGTCGCCGCTGATGCTCGCGCGGCAAAGCTTGGCCGCGGTGAAGGTGTAGATCTCGATCAGATTCTTGGTGAGTTGCGGCGCAACCTCCGGTTTCAGTGTCGACTGAAGCTCCAGGACGATGGCGCACGCTTTTTCCAGAAGGGGGCCGGCGGCACTGCGATCCTTGGTCTCCAGATGCTTGGCCGCCGTTCGCATGTGGCGCAAGGCGGTCTCGAACAACATGACCATCAGGCGTTCCTTGGACGCGGTGGTGTTTCGAACGTCGACGTAGCGGTGGGCTGCGCTCATGACTGGGCCTTTGGTGGGTTCAGGATGGACGAGTTCGTGATGTACGTGGCGACGGCGTTGTACTTCGACATGAGGGATTCCATGTGGGAGAACCGCCTCAGCAGATTGTCCTTGAAGCTGTTCACACTGCGGGTCAGCTTCTCGTTCGAAATTTTCAGGTCGGCGATCGACTTCGTGATCGACGACTGCCGTTGGATCAGCTGGCCCGAAACGACGTCGGTATAGGTCGTGGACAGGGTGCTGGTCTGCGCCGCCAAACCCGTGGTGCTGGTCGAAAAGACGGCGTTGACGGCCGCCGCGTCGGTGGCGATGGCGGTGGTCAGAAGGGTCTTGTTCAGCAGGAGGGTACCGTCGTTCTGCAGTTTGACGCCGATGTCGGCCAGGGTGCGGTAGGTGCCGGTGGCGACGACCTGGGTGGACAACAGCGAATGCATGCGCCGCTGTAGATCCAGGACGATTGTGCCGTTGATCTTGTCTCCGGCATTCGCTCCCCCTCTCGGATCCGGCCGCAACGATTTCGTCAGTACCGCCATGATCGCGTTGTAGGAATCGACGAAGCCCTGAATGTTGTTGCCGCTGGCGGTGCTGTCGCGCCCGATGACCAGATCGCTTGCGGTCAGCTGCACACCCTTGATCGACAAGGTCACGCCCGGGATGGCCGTGGTGACATCGTTGACCTGGCTCTCGACATCCAGATCGTCGACCCGGAAGACGGCATTGGTCGCGTTCTGGGTGACCGCCAACGCAAGTCCCGTGGGATCGGCGTCGATGGTCAATCCCCCGGTGGGACCGCTGCCGATAGGTTTTCCGGTGTCCCGGTTTGTGATTGAAACGAAATAGCTGGTTCCGTTGCTGACCACGGCGGCGGTAACACCCACGCCCGCCTGGTTGATCTGGGTTGCGACGCTACCCAGATCGCTGTTCGCGGTGATGGCGATCGTCTTGGCGACCCCTTTGACTGTCAGATTGATCGTACCGCCCGCGACGGTGTCATTGGGCGTCGCGAAGGCGCCCGAACGCGCCCGGGCGGCCGACGCCACCGTCGTGACCGTGATGGCGTAGCGACCCGCGGTGGCACCGCTGCCGGCGGTTGCCGTGATGCCGGACGGGGTGGTCACGATGCTGTTGGCCACCGCGCCGCTGGCCAGCGTGGACGCCGACGTGGCCAGCGCCTTGATCTGGGAAATCAGTGAGCCGATGGCGGAAATCTGAACGGTCAGCGCCGCCTGACGCATGCTGTTCGCGGTGATGGGACGGGATTCAATCGCGACCAGTTTGTCGACGATCGAGTTGGTATCCAACCCGGATGCCAGTCCACCAACGGAGAACGAGCCGGCCATGTGGATACCCCCGGGTGAAAGAGACCCCCGCGGACCTTGCGGCCGCGGGGGTCGTGTTGACTATTCGATTCCTACCTCGGTCGATTAGCCAAGCAGCTTGAGGGCCAGCTGCGGCATCTGGTTCGCCTGGGCCAACACCGACACGGCCGACTGGCTGATGATTTGCGCCCGCGACATGGCCGATGATTCCTCGGCCACATCGACGTCTCGGATACGGCTGTTGGATGCCGACAGGTTGTCCGCTGTGATCTTCAGGTTGTTCATCGTGTGCTCCAGCGAGTTCTGCGAGGCGCCGAGCGCCGCGCGGCTGGTCACGACCGATGAGATGACGGCGTCGATGTCGGTGATCATCGTGTTCGCCTCGGCGATGGTCGCAGTGCCCGTGTTGAAGGCGCCGAGGCTGGTGTTCAGCGTGGCGAACACGGTCGTCGCATTGGTGCCGGCGATCTGCGAGTCGAAGAACGCCGCCGCTTCCGTCTGGTTGGCGTTGGCGCCGACGTGGAAGTTCGCCGCGCCCGAGGCTGCCGCGGTTATGATCGTTTCTCCCGCGAGGTCGACCAACGTGTTGGCCGCGGTGGTGGTGCCCGACGCGCTGAGCGTCATCTTGATGCCAAATACCGAGAAGTCGAAGGTCTGCGCCTGCGATGCGGTGATGGCGCTGACCGCGATGTCCTGGGTTTGCGCGGTGCCGTTGATCGTGGCGCTCATCCGCAGGCTGGTACCGTTCGTCGACAACGTGTAGGTGGTGGCGGCGGCAACGGACTTGGACACGTCGATCGACGTGACGCTGGCGGTGTCTTCCGTGGTCAACTGAAAACCGGCCAGCAGGGTCGATGTGGTGTTCTGGGCGCCGCTGAGCGCGCCGGTCAACAGGGATTGACCGTTGAACTGGGTTCGGCTGGCGATGTTGTTGATGTTCGCTTTCAGCGCCACGATTTCCGTGTTGATGTTGCCGCGGTCGCTGTCAGACAGCGTGGCGTTTGCACCCTGGACGGCCAGGTCGCGCATACGCTGAAGGCTTGACTGGATCTCGTCCAGGGCGCCTTCCGCGGTCTGAATCATGGACATGCCGTCCATTGCGTTCTTGGCCGCCTGGGTCAGGCCGCCGACTTGCGACTTCAGCTTCTCGCTGATGGCCAGGCCGGCCGCGTCGTCAGCCGAGCTGTTGATGCGATAGCCAGAGGACAGACGCTGCATCGACTTGTCGAGGTCCATCCCGGCCTTGAACAGAGAACGTTGCGCATTCAGTGAGCTGACGTTGGTGCGAATTGACATTGCCATGACGGGGTCTCCTTGGTTGATTTCGTTTTTCGAGAACTTTTGGCTTCTGGCCTCAGTGAACGTTTCGTCACGACCCCGCGGATCGATAAGGGGTAATCCTGCTTACGTTCGCAACGTGCCGGTGATAAGGGACTACATCGCCGGTGCTCTCCCACCGGTGTGGGCCCTGATCGTTCCTCCCTGGTGACCTTTCGTCGACGCGGAGTAATGACGTCGAGCAATAAAGGTGGTCAGGCAACCGCCGATGTCTTCCAAGCACATGGGGAAGGCAGTTCGACGGAGGATGCGCGAATTATCGCGACCCGTTACGTTCAGTCCTCTGGAAGTGCTGGTTGCGCGGGCCCGGAAAGCAGCCGAGGCGGGTCAAGCGGATGTCGCTATCCCCCTGTATGTCGAGGCCATTCAGAAGGGCAGCGCCTCGGCCGACGTGTTCAACGATCTTGGCGCCCTGCTGGCGGGGCACGGCCGGATCCCCGCCGCGGTTCTCCAATTCGAGGTGGCGCTGTTTCTGGCGCCGCGAGATCAGGCGATTCGCCGCAACCTACTTGCCGCTGTCGAATCGACGGCGTTGTCGGCGTTTGGCGAGCGACGCTGGACTGACGCAGCCGCTGGGTTCGTTCGGTTGTCTGAGCTGGATCCGGATTGCGCGACGTTTCACACCAATGCCGGCGCTGCCTTACGAGAACTCAAGCTCCACGAACAATCGTTGCCCCATTTTCGTCGTGCATGTGAGCTGACGCCCCAGGATCCCAGGGGCCATTTCAATCTGGGCACGACCCTCCTCGCGTTGGCGCGGGCCGAGTGTCAGGTGGAATTTGAACGGGCCATCGAACTGAACCCCGGGTACGCGGATGCCCATGTGAACCTGTCCTTGGTCTACAACCGGCTGGGCCAACTTGCCCGTTCCGCGGCCGGCGTGCGGCGTGCGCTGGAGATCGCGCCCGATCACGTCCAGGCTCACGCCGCGCTGGCGGCGGTCCTTCGAGAGCAAGGCGAACGTGAGGAATCGCTTGAGCACTATCGCCGCGCGCTTGAGTGCCGCCCTGACTCACCCTCGATCTACTCAGGCTATCTCTTGGCTCGGCAGGCAGATCCCGAAGCCAGCCCCGAGGTCCTCTCTTCCGAACACCGCGCCTGGGCTTCTCGCTTCGCCGATCCGATCGATCCGGGACCGGGCAGCGGTTTCGATTCCCGCGACCGCGATCCTGAACGCTGCTTGCGGGTCGGCTATGTTTCGGCGGACTTTCGAAGCCACTCGGTCGCTTCGTTCATCGAACCGATTCTGGCGGCGCACGATCGAAACGTAGCGGAGGTTCATTGTTATTCCGACGCCGTACCCGACGCGGTCACCGAGCGGATTCGCGCCGCTGCCGCACCCGGAATCTGGCACGACGTTCGCACTTTGACGGATCAGGCATTGGTTGCTCAGGTGGCCGCGGATCGCATCGATGTGCTGGTGGATCTGGCCGGACACACGGGCGACAACCGCCTGTTGTGTTTCGCTCGTCGTCCGGCGCCCGTTCAGGTGACGTACCTTGGCTATCCCAGCACCACGGGGATATCCGCGATGGGCTGGCGCCTGACCGACGCGGTTTCAGATCCCGAGGGAGTCTCTGACCGGACCTGTAGCGAGGCATTGTGGCGCCTTCCCAACGGATTCCTTTGCTTTCGTCCCGATCCCAGCATCGGCCTTCCCGGCCCGCTACCCGCCCAAAAACGGGGGTTCATCACCTTTGGATCGTTCAACAACCTGTCAAAGATGGACCAGGGGGTCATCGAACTGTGGGCGGAGATTCTGCGCGCGGCGCCGCAATCCAAACTCCTGCTGAAATCACGGGCGCTCTCGGACGCCGGGCCGCGGACACGTTTGTGCCGCGCCTTCGAAACGTTGGGGGTGGATTCTGGTCGGCTCGAGGTCGCGGCCTATGCGGCCACCCCTCAGGAGCACGTCAAACTCTATGACCAAGTCGACATCGCGCTGGATCCCTTTCCCTACGGTGGCACCACGACCACCTGCGAAGCACTCTGGATGGGGGTCCCTGTGGTCACGCTTTCCGGCAACACCCATCCGGGCAGGGTGGGGGCCAGTCTGTTGACCCGAATCGGGTGTCCGGAGATGATCGCGTCGACGCGGGCAGACTATGTGGCTATCGCGCTGGCGCTCGCTTGCGAACCTGGCCGGTTGGGTGCCCTGCGGCGCGCATTGCGGGGAAAAATGGTCGCGTCACCGCTGACCAATCCCGCCATCATCACGCGCGATATCGAAACTGCCTATCGTTCGATGTGGCGCCGCTGGTGCAGGGGACCCTAAGCAAGCGCTGCGGCGAGGCGGGCGTCCAGTTCGGCCTGGGCCAGAATCTGGTCCGCCAATTGCGAAACGCTGGGGCGATAGCCACCCGAGCGTACCGCCTGGGTCAGGGTTTGGATCCGTAGCGACCTCTCGCCGGCAGCCATCGTCATGCCATTGGCGACCGAGGCCTTGAAGCTGATCGCGTCGTCGGTCGTCACCCTGACCGCCGGTGCGGTGGGTGGGGGAAGATCGGCGTCGGCGGCTACATCGCCCCCGCTGGGTGGCGCCACCGCGCGATGGGCGGCCACAGTGCCCTGGGCTTCGTTGATCTTCATGACGACTCCTCCCTTTCGGACCAATCGGCTTAGCTGCCGGTCCGTATAGGGCTTCGACACGGCCATTTCGGGTGATAAGGGCGGCCCCATCTTTTTCGGAAAAATTTTCTCATTGGGGGGTGAAACGCGCACTTCGACCGACATCGTCAGCCTCGGGGCGGGTGGCCACGATTGTTTAGCGCCCGCAGGTACTTCGGGCCTTGACGTTTACCGTCGCGTCAGATATTTGCTGCGCCAACACGGATGAGCCACCTCATCTTTCGCCCGAAACACAACACGCTGGCAAGGCTGTCTCTTGTCCTTCTTGCCGTTGGCGGGGGCGGCGGCGTCGGGGGCCTGTTTCTATGGGTTCGCACACCTTACGCGCGAAACATGGAAACGCCCGTGGAACAGCCACTGCAGTTCGATCACCGCCACCACACCCGTGACGAAGGGATCGACTGCCGGTACTGTCACAACACCGTCGAGAAATCGCCGTTCGCCGGCATTCCCGCGACCCAACTTTGCATGAACTGCCATTCGCAGGTCTGGAACAAAAGTCCGCTGCTGGAGCCAGTTCGCAAGAGCTTCATCGAAAACAAGCCGATGACCTGGAACCGCGTCTACAAGGTTCCCGAGTTCGTCTACTTCGACCACTCCATTCACGTGAACAAGGGAGTCGGTTGCGTGACCTGCCACGGTCGCGTCGACACCATGGCGGCCGTCGAAAAGGTTTCGACGTTGACCATGAGTTGGTGTCTCGATTGTCACCGGAACCCGGAGAAGAACCTTCGGCCTGTTGAGGAGATCACCAACATGACCTGGCAACCCGAGGGTGATCCGGTTGAAGCGGGTCGCGTCCTGGCCGAGCAGAACGACGTTCATACCCGCACCAGTTGCAGCACGTGCCACCGATGAGCAGCCACGATCCATCTCAGGGCCAACGTCATGGTCATGGTACCGACAGCGAGGTCGGAACCGGCGAATCGTCGTCGATGACTGGTTTTACTTCGCGTCATCGGGTGTCCCTCCCGGTGCTGGAAACGGTGGAAGCCGCACGCGCCGAGACCGAGGTCCACAGCGACGAGGTTCGTCGGTATTGGCGCAGCATCGCCGAGAAGCAAGGTTCGCGTTCGCTGACGGCCTCGGCCGCTCGCGAATTCCCGCCGGGGGCTTCCGACCTGCCAGAGCCGAATCGCCGGGCGTTCATGCAGTTGTTGGGCTCCAGTGCCGCGCTGGCAAGTGTGGCCGCTTGTCAGCAGCCGCAGGAACAGACGGTTCCCTTTGTTCGTCGCCCCAACGAGGTCACCCCAGGGGTAGCGCAGCATTTCGCGACCGGTTACAGCCTGGAGGGTTTCGCTACCGGTCTGCTGGTGGAGAGCCACGAGGGTCGCCCCACCAAAATCGAGGGCAATCCGGACCATCACGACAGCTTGGGAGCCGCCAGTTCATTCGAGCAGGCCCTGCTCCTTGGTCTGTACGACGACGACCGGGCGAAACAAATCAAATACAAGGGTCAGCCGCTGGCCTGGATGTCGCTGCTCGGCCAGATCGCCAAGCTCTCGACCCAGCACGGCAAGGACGGCGGGGCGCGACTTCGTTTCCTGACCGAACCGACTGCCTCGCCGTTCCTCTTGGAACTGCGTCAGCGCCTGCTTCAAAAGTTTCCGAACGCGAAATTCAGCAGCTACAGCTCCGTTGCGGCCGATGGTGCCGCGGACGGACTGCGTGCCTCCTACGGACGGCCCATCGAGGCTCGTCATGATTTGACCCGGGCGTCGGTCATCCTGTCGTTGGACTCGGATTTCCTGGGAGAGGGTCCCCAGCAGCTTCGGTTGAGCCGTCAGTTCGCGGCGCGGCGCGTCCCCGGTCCCGAGATGAACCGTCTCTATGTGGTCGAACCCAGTCTGTCGGTGACCGGAATGTCGGCGGATCATCGCCTGCGCTCCCGCGCTGGTTCCGTCGGCGCTTTTGCGCTTGCGGTGGCGGCCGAACTGGGTGGACGCGGTGGATTCTCGACGTTGGCCGAGGTCGTCGGCGCGGCACGCAGCCAGACCCAGGTCGACGCAAAATGGGTCCGTGCGGTTGCCGCCGATCTGTCGAAGAATCGTAGCCGTTGCCTGGTGGTGGCGGGTCGCCGTCAGCCCGCCGCGGTGCACGCCCTGGCAGCCGCGATGAACGCGGCCCTGGACAACGTCGGAACCACCGTGTCGTACGCTGCGCCCCTGCTGGGTGATGCGGTCGCCGGGACCAGGCCGCTTGCTGCCTTGGCGCAAGAAATCGCAGCCGGGCAGGTCGACACTCTGGTGATCACGGCGAACAATCCCGCTTACAGTGCCCCGGCGGATTTGAAGTTCGACAAACTTCTGTCGCGGGTTCCGGCGACCATCTATCACGCGCTGTACGAAGACGAGACAGCGCCGGCCTGTACCTTCTTCGTGCCGGCCGCGCACCCACTGGAATCCTGGGGTGATGGTCGGGCGACCGACGGTACGATCACGCTCAGTCAGCCGTTGATCGCGCCCCTGTGGGGTGGCATTGCCGAGTCCCAGGTCTTGGCCGCGTTCCTGGGTGAGGGCGACCAGGCTCCGCACAAGTTGTTGCGACATTCGTGGGAAGCCAAGGCCAGCTCGATTCCGGGCGCTGCCGGGCAGTTCGACCAGGTCTGGGAGAAATGGTTGGCCGACGGCGTGATCGTGGGGACCGAGACATCTCCGCTGGCCGATTTGACCCTGGACGCCGCAGCCGTGACGAAGGAAGTGGGGACGCTGGCCGCGGCCCCCGCCGCCACCGGCATGGAGCTCGTCTTCGCGCCGGACTACAAGGTGTTCGACGGTCGTTTCGCGAACGCCTCCTGGCTTCAGGAACTGCCCGATCCCGTCACCAAGGTCACATGGGACAACGCGGTCTTGATGTCGCCCACTACGGCCAAGGCCCTGGGAGTCGAGGTCGAGCGGGACAGTGACAAGTTCTCGATCCTGGCGATTGAATATCGTCAGCATCGGATCGAGGCCCCCGCGTTGATTGTTCCCGGACACGCTGATGACTGCATCACATTGCCGCTTGGCTATGGGCGACAGGGTGGCGAGAAAGTCGCCCGCGGCGTCGGCTTCAACGCCAGCGCGCTGAGATCCAGTGAAGCACCCTGGTTCGACGGTGGCGTCCAGGTGACGCTGGCCACCGGAATGCACCTGTTCGCGGTCACCCAGAATCACTGGTCCGCGGAAGGACGCGAGCCGGCCATGGATGTGTCGCTGGTCGACTTCGAGAACCACCATTCGCATTTCCACGAGAGGATCGAGGAGCGTCGCGGGGTTTTGCCCACGATCCACCGTCCGGTCGACTACAGCAATCAACAGTACAAATGGGCGATGGCCATTGACCTGTCCAAGTGCACGGGATGCAGTGCTTGCGTCGTAGCGTGCCAGGCCGAGAACAACATTCCGGTTGCCGGGAAAGACAACGTTGTACTTGGTCGCGAGATGCAGTGGATCCGGATCGACCGCTACTTCGCGGGCGATATCGAGGATCCCGAGGTCGTCGTGCAGCCACTCGCGTGCGTGCACTGCGAGACTGCTCCCTGTGAATACGTTTGCCCCGTCAACGCCACCGTGCACAGCGACGAGGGCCTGAACGAGATGGTCTACAACCGCTGTATCGGGACCAGGTACTGCAGCAACAACTGCCCGTACAAGGTGCGGCGATTCAACTTCCTCGACTACACCAGCGAAACGCCGGCCGTGCGTCGCCTTGGGATGAACCCCGAGGTGACCGTCCGCAGCCGCGGCATCATGGAAAAATGCACCTACTGCGTGCAGCGAATCGAGAAGAAGCGAATCGAGACCCGCATCGATCGCAGGGCCATCAAGGACGGCGAGATTGTAACCGCGTGCCAGCAGGGCTGCCCGTCGGACGCGATCGTGTTCGGGAATTTGAACGATCCCCAGTCCCGCGTGACGAAGTTGCATGCCGACGTGCGGCGTTACGATCTGTTGCACGAGGTCGGGACGCGCCCGCGAACGGCCTACCTGGCCCGCGTGCGGAATCAAAACCCCGAACTTGCCAAGGGCAACGGGTAAGCGCTCATGGCCAGTTCCTTAACCACCGCTGCTTCGACCGCTTCATTGGATCCCTTGGATCCGGCGCCCATCATCGAGGGGACGCATACCGACGCAACGCTGAATGATTCTTTGTTCGGCCATGTCTGGCGTGGGGCGGGCAAGGGTTGGTGGGGACTATTCGCCATCGCCCTTGGCGGCCTCTCCCTTCTGGGCGTCGGGCTTGGCGTCACCTTGTACAAAGGTATTGGTGCCTGGGGAAACAACATCCCTGTCGGTTGGGCTTACGACATCATCAACTTCGTTTGGTGGATTGGCATCGGCCACGCCGGCACGTTGATCTCCGCGATCTTGCTGCTTTTGCAGCAGAAGTGGCGGACTTCGATCAACCGGTTCGCCGAAGCGATGACGTTGTTCGCGGTCATGTGCGCGCTGCTGTTCCCGCTGTTTCACACCGGCCGTCCCTGGTTCGCGGCGTACTGGCTCTTGCCGTACCCGTCAGTGAACGGAATTTGGCCGCAGTTCAAGAGCCCGCTGGTATGGGACGTCTTCGCGGTCTCGACCTACTTCACAATCTCGCTGCTGTTCTGGTTCTTGGGGTTGGTCCCCGATCTCGCGTCGCTGCGGGATTCCTCGAAGAGCCCGAAGAAGCGCCTTATCTACGGGATCTTCGCTCTGGGTTGGCGTGGGTCGGGTCGCCACTGGGCGGAGTACAAATGGTCGTACCTGCTGCTGGCCGGATTGTCGACCCCCCTGGTGTTGTCGGTGCACAGCATCGTGTCGTTCGATTTCGCTGTCTCGGTTCTGCCGGGCTGGCATACCACCATCTTCCCGCCGTACTTCGTAGCGGGCGCCGTGTTTTCGGGCTTCGCGATGGTGCTGTCGTGGATGATCCCGGCGCGGCACTTCTTGGGCCTGAAACACGTCGTCACGATCAGGCACATCGAAAACATGAACAAGGTGATCATGGCGACCGGCATGCTGGTCTCCTACGGCTATGTGATGGAGCACTTCATCGCGTGGTACAGCGGCAACCAGTACGAAATGGACGTCTTTTTCAAGGTGCGGCAGCGTGGCCCCTTCGCACCGATCTATTGGCTAATGGTCTTCTGCAACGTTGTGGTGCCGCAGATCTTCTGGTGGAAGAAGGTCCGTACCAATCTGTTCATCACCTGGATCGCGGCGCTGTTGGTGAACGTCGGCATGTGGTGTGAACGCTTCGTCATCATCGTGACATCGCTGCACCGCGATTTCTTGCCCTCCAAATGGGAACTTTATGCGCCGACCTGGGTCGACTGGAGCATCTACGTCGGAACGATCGGGCTTTTTTCGACTCTGTTCCTCTTGTTCCTGAAATTCGTTCCCGCCGTGGCCGCCACCGAGGTGAAGGAACTTCGGCACGAACTGGCCCATCGTGCGCATGGACACGGTCCCGTCGTCGCCGGGAGCGCTGAACGATGAGTCACGATGCCGCCTTTCGACCGCGACGGTTCGTTCTCGGCGAGTTCGCCGACTCGGACGCGCTGCTCAGCGCGACCCGGCAGATGCGCGAGAAGGGTCACAAAAACCTGGACACCCACACCCCATACCCCCTTCATGGAATCGAGGAGGCGCTGGGCCTTGGGCGACCGAAGATCCCCACGATCGTTCTCCTGGGCGCGCTGACCGGAATCGTCGCGGCCTATTCGATGATCACCTACATGAACGCGATCGACTGGCCGCTGAACATCGGCAATCGTCCTGCTCATAGCCCACCCGCCAACATTCCGATCACCTTCGAACTGGCCGTCCTATTCGGCGGCTTCGGTGCCTTCTTTGGCCTGTTTGGCCTTCTTCGTTTGCCCGAGCCGTATCATCCGGTTTTCGAAGCGGAATCTTTTCGACGGGCGAGCATCGACGCGTTCTTCCTCTCGGCGGAGGTCCCGGACGGGGTTGATCCGACCGATGTCGCCGTTGACATGCGCGGCTTTGGCAGCATCGAAGTTCAAGTTGTAGAGGAGTCGGAGCGATGAGCGCGCGCCTGATGCTCCTGGTGCTTTTTCCGTTTTCCGTTGTCGGAGCAGGATGCAACGAGCAGCTCCTGAATCCGATGGCCGACCACCGTCAGCCGCGCGAGCGGGCATATCGGCCAAGTGATTTCTACGCCAATGGTCTGTCGATGCCCGGTCCTCCGGTTGGGACGGTTCCCCGTGAACGTCGCACCATGAATCCGGCGTTAACGGCGGGAATCCTGGGCTTGACCGGTCAGGTCGCCCCCAATGGCGAGCGCATCGTGCGTTATGCGAACAAGATCCCGGTGCCCGTGACGCCTGAGCTGCTGGCGTTGGGCCGCAAGCGTTACGACATCACCTGTGGCACGTGCCATGGCGCCCTCGGCGATGGAAAGAGCATCGTGGGAAGCCAGATGTCCCTGCGCCCACCGCCGTCGCTTCATCTGTACGCGGCTCGTTCCCCGGGCTACCTCTTTGAGGTCGCGACAAACGGCTTCGGGATGATGGCGTCGTACGCCGCCGAACTGACCGTCGAGGAGCGTTGGGCAGTCGTCGCTTACGTTCGGGCGCTGCAGGTCAGTCAGAATGTTCCCGTGCAGTCCCTACCGCCCGATGCGCGTCAACGGCTTGAGCAGGAGAAGCCGTGAAAGTCGAAACGAAATTGGACGTCCAGAGATTCGACGGCGGAAAGTCCCTGATGATGGGGGCGGGGGTTCTCGGAATTGTGGCGCTTGGTCTGTCCGTGGCGGGCATCGCATCCGACTCTCGTCCCGCGTTGTTTTCCTACCTGCTCTCTTTCGCGTATTGGGGCGGAATTTCGCTTGCTTCGGTCATCTTGCTCCAAATATTTCACGCGGTTCGGGCGAAATGGATGGTGGTGCTGCGGCGCGCGGTCGAGGTGATGGCCGTGACGATCATCTTGTTTCTGGTTCTCTTCATCCCGATCGCGATGGGTATGAAGCATCTTTATTCCTGGGTGGAGCCCGGTGCCGATCTTTCACGGGAGGCTCTTCACCTTCTTGAGCACAAGAAGCCCTACCTCAATACGACGTTCTTTCTGGTTCGGAGCTTCGGGTACCTGCTTCTGGCGGGCTTGATTTCGCAGCGTTTGTTCGGCTGGTCGACGAAGCAAGATGCGTCCGGGGATGTGCAGTTGACGGTTCGGCAGCGGAGATTTGGGACCGGAGCACTGCCTTTTTTGGCGTTGGCGTTCAGCTTCGCGGCGTTCGACTGGCTCATGAGTCTTGAGCCCCTTTGGTTTTCAACCATCTACGGCGTCTACTTCTTCGGGGGCAGTTTCCTCAGTGCGATTTCGCTGTTGGTGGTCATCACGGACCGCGCCCGTGGGAAGAACTTGTACGGCGACTACGTCAGCGACGAACACATTCACAACCTGGGCAAGCTCATGCTGGCCTTTACTGCCTTCTGGGGATACATCGGGTTTTCCCAGTTCATGTTGATCTGGATCGCGGGTCTGCCGGAAGAGATCCCGTTCTACATCGTTCGCTTGAAGGGTGATTGGGCGGCCATCGGGGTGTTTCTTATCCTGGGACACTTCGTGATTCCGTTCGGGGCGTTGCTCTCGCGTTCACTCAAGCGCAACCGGGCCAAGCTGTCATTGGTCGCCTTCTGGATCCTTCTGGTTCATGCCGTGGATCTCTACTGGTTGATCATGCCCACCCTGAATCCGGACGGTCTGGTGTTTCACTGGACGATGGTGACCTCGTTCGTGGGCGTGGGCGGCCTTGCGGTGGCGTTCGCGTTGTGGCGCATTCGTGGACACTTCACGGTCCCGGTGCGCGACCCATACCTTGCCGATTCTCTGGCCTACAGGCAGCCCTAGATCATGAGCAAAGCGCATTCACACAACAACGGTGGTCATGGGGCGGGCGATGCCGACCACCTCCACGACATGGCGCTGGGGAAAATCGTTATCGTCGGCCTGGCGTCCCTGGCGCTTTTTGCCGCGGGAATCGTCTGGTCGTATTTCCTGCTGGTGGGCAAGGAAGGTGAGTTGACTGCTTCGGGAGCCGCCAAAACCCCCGCTCATCTCTTCAAGGAGGAAATTGGGATCGTCGACCAGGTACCGTTCGACATCGACAACCGCCTGCAGCGACTGAGAGCGGCGGACGCGAAGCGTCTTGCTGAGTACGGTTGGATCGATCGCGCCAAAGGAATTGCGCGGATGCCGATCGAAAAGGCCATGCAACAGGTGGTAGCGCAGCCGCCCGACATCGCGGAGGAAGGTGTTCCCCCTGCGGCGCGTGCTCCCATGGTTCCGTCCGTGCCTGTGCCAGAACCGTCCGGTGGTAAATCTGCGGCCAGCAAGTCAGCAGAGGGCGGCAAACGATGAGGCGGGTTCCCACGTTTGTCTCCGCGGTGGCTGGGGCACTGTCGGTCGTATTGTCGGCGGGACTTTCGCTCAGTGGTTCCACCGCGCTTGCCTCCGATCGGAATCGGCCTCCGACGTTTCCCGCTGGTGCTGATCAGCCTCTGACGGCCCTTCAAGACGTCGACGTGATCGAGCATCTGGGCGAGAAAATTCCAAGCGGATTCGTGTTTCGGGACCCAGACGGCGGGAAGGTTGAACTTGACGCCATGCTGGGAGACAAACCCATCCTGGTAACGCTGGGGTACTACCGCTGTCCCATGCTCTGCAATTTGGTTCTCGATGGTCTGGCCAAGGCGATGAAGGGCTCCGGCCTTTCGCCAGGCAAAGACTTTCAAGCTGTCTCGATCAGCATTGATCCTGACGAGGACGTCAAGCTGGCACGCGAGACGCGAGACAGGATGCTTGGTGTCATCGGCGCCCCGATCGGATCTGGGCGCTGGCCGTTTCTGCTCGGTGATGCTGTGGCCAGTCCCGCGTTGGCGCACGCGGTCGGCTTTAAGTACGCATACGATTCGCTGAGTAAGCAGTATGCCCACGCCGCGGTGGCATTCGTGTTGACTCCGGACGGTCGGATATCGCGCTATCTGTACGGCGTGGATGTTATCGCCCGCGACTTTCGTCTGGCCATGGTCGAGGCTGGTGGGGGCCGGGTCGGTACCTCATTCGATCGCATTTTGTTGTCGTGTTTCAAGTACGACCCCGTTAACCGCAAATATGGCCCGTACGTAATGGGATTCATGCGCATCGGGGCCGGACTGGTGTTTATCGCGCTCGCGACGTTGTTGGCCGTGCTTTGGCGGAAGGAGCTGGTTATGAGGAGAAGGAGGGTCGCATGAACGAACTCATGCGGACCATTCTTTGGCTGCCTGAACAGGCATCCACGTTCGCCAAGCCCGTGGACGAGCTGCACTACTTCATCTTCGTGGTGACGATGGTTAGTTCTCTGGCTGTCGGGCTAATGGCGTTCGCGTTCTTCTTCAAGTACCGCCAGGTTCGCGTCCGGCAACCGACGCCGATCGTGATCCCCAGCGTGAAGTTCGAGCTGGCAGTCGTTGTCGTGCCGCTGTTCTTCTTCCTGGCGTGGTTCGTCCAAGGCTACCGCGACTACATTTGGTACGCGACGCCCCCCAAGGACACCATGGACGTCTACGTCATGGGCAAGAAGTGGATGTGGAAGTTTGCCTATCCGGACGGGCCAAACGCGATTGGAACGCTTCACGTTCCGGCGAATCGGCCGGTTCGGTTGTTGCTCACCAGCCGCGATGTCATCCATTCGTTCTACGTTCCCGACTTCCGAATCAAGATGGACGCCCTTCCGGGCCGGTACACCGAGGCTTGGTTCGAAGCCACAAAACCTGGTCGGTATCAGGTCCTGTGCACCGAGTATTGCGGGACCTGGCACTCGCAGATGTGGGGCGAGGTCGTGGTTATGCCCCCCGCCGAATTCGACACGTGGATGGTGAATCAAAAGGCCGGCTTGACCGACCGTGTGGACACGGGCGGGGACGATGGCCCCAGCTTCCACGGGACCCTGGTCGAGTACGGCAAGAAGGTCGCCATGGGCCAGGGCTGCCTAAAGTGTCACTCGTTGGATGGGGCGCCCCACATAGGCCCGACGTGGCTGGACATGTACAAGCGTGTCGAGACGCTGGAGACCGGCGAGACCATCGTTGCCGACGAGGGCTACCTGACCGATTCGATGATCGACCCGCGTGCCAAGATCGTGAAGGGATACAAGCCCGTGATGCCGACCTACCGTGGCAAACTGACTGCTCCCGACGCGGCCGCTCTGGTTGAGTTCATCAAGTCGTTGCGCAGTCAGAACCTGGAAAACGTTCCGTCAAGGGAAGCCACCTATGAGCCAGCCCGTCAATAGCGCGAGCGAGGCCCTGTCGCCTGCCGAGGCGCCGGAGTATCAGCGAATCAATTATCTGAACGCCGATCGCGGGGTGCTCTCCTGGTTGAAGACCCTGGACCACAAGCGGATCGGAGTGATGTACCTGGTTTCCGTGTTGCTCGCGTTCCTGTTGGGCGGCATCTTCGCGATGATCGTCCGCTTCGAGTTGACCACCCCCGAGCCCACCATCATCGGCGCGAACGCCTACAACAGGATGTTCACTTTGCACGGGATGGTCATGATATTTCTCTTCATGATTCCGGCTATTCCGGGTGCGTTTGGCAACTTCATGCTCCCGTTGATGCTGGGCGCCAAGGACGTGGCTTTCCCTCGCCTGAATCTCTTGTCGCTGTATGTGTACTGGACCGGGGCCGCCCTGATTCTATGGGGAGTTGTGACGGGCGGGACTGACAGCGGCTGGACATTTTATACGCCGTACAGCACGACGACCCCGATGACCTTGTTCCCGATCCTTTTCGGTGTCTTCATCATCGGTTTTTCGTCGATTCTGACCGGGCTCAACTTCATCGTCACGGTTCACACACTGCGCGCGCCGGGGATCGGCTGGATGAAATTGCCACTCTTTGTCTGGGCGATCTATGCCACCAGCATCATCCAGGTCCTGGCGACTCCGGTCATAGGTCTGACGACCTTGCTGGTCGGCATCGAGAAGATTGGCGGCTTCGGACTCTTTGATCCTGGCCGGGGCGGGGATCCGGTGTTGATGCAGCACCTGTTTTGGTTCTATTCGCACCCCGCCGTCTACATCATGGTGTTGCCGTCTATGGGCGTGATGAGCGAAATCATCGCCGCTTTTTCGCGCAAGAATATCTTCGGCTACAAGATGATTGCCTACTCGTCCTTGGGAATCGCCTTCGTGGGCTTTTTCGCCTGGGGACACCATATGTTCCTGTCGGGACAGTCGACTTTCGACAACGGGGCCTTCGCGGTGATTTCGATGTTGGTGGGCGTCTTCACGGCCATCAAGGTCTTCAACTGGGTGGGCACCATGTACCGCGGCGCCATCTATGTTTCCGCTCCCTTTATCTACGCGTGCGGTTTCTTGTTCTTCATTGTGTTTGGGGGAATGACGGGAATCGCGGTCGCCAGCGTGTCCACCGACGTTCATTGGCACGACACGTACTTCGTCGTGGCTCACTTCCACTACATCATGGTCGCGGCCGTCCTCGTCTCATTCCTGGCCGGCCTGCACTACTGGTTCCCGAAGATGTTCGGAAAGAAGTATCACGAAGGTTGGGGGATGACTGCGGCTGCTTTCATCGTATTGGGCTTCAATGCGACGTTTATTCCGCAGTTCTTGCTTGGTAACGCCGGGATGCCCCGTCGGTACTACATGTACCCGGATCGTTTCACGGCCCTGAACGTGGCATCTACGGCTGGCTCAACCTTGTTGGCCATTGGGTTCATTATCATCGCCGTCTACCTCATCTACGCCCTGATTCATGGCGAGGTGGCGGGGCCGAATCCTTGGAACTCGAAGGGCTATGAATGGCGGACCAGTTCGCCGCCCATCAAGGAGAACTTCGAGAAGACCTTGGACTATCCCGAGGAGCCTCACACGTACCACGAGCCCGGTGAGGAGGTCGAACATGTCGTCATCTGACGCATCGGGCGCCCTAGCTCATGGGCGCGATCCGCATTCGGATCCCCATCTGGCGCACCACTTCGACAGCATGGAGACGCAGAACCATGCAGCCCGTCTGGCGATGTGGCTCTTCCTGGGTACTGAAGTCCTTCTCTTCGCCGGGCTGTTTCTTGGATATGCGGTCTATCGGCATTTCTATCCCGCGACCTTCAAGGCGGCCTCAGGTCACTTGAATCTGCTGATGGGCACGATCAACACCATCGTCCTGATCAGCAGCAGTTTCACCGTCGCTATGGCGTACTACTCGGTCAAGAAGGGCAAGAATCGGACGGCGGCTTGGCTGATCGGCTTCACGATCTTGTGTGCGCTGGCCTTTTTGGTGATCAAGGCTTTTGAGTACAACCACAAGTTCGAGGAGGGCGCGCTGCCTGGGAAATGGTTTCACTTCCACGAGATGGAGGGAATGCCCGGGGCCAACATGTTCTTTACGGTGTACTTCCTGGCCACGGGGCTCCATGCCTTTCACGTCATCGTGGGGATGTCGATCCTGGCCTGGGTCCTGAAACGCTTGGTTCGCGGCGACTTCAATCCGACCTATTACATTCCGGTCGAACTGGGTGGACTCTACTGGCACTTGGTCGATCTAGTTTGGATCTTCCTATTTCCGCTTCTGTATCTGATCTAAGGAACCCGGGAGACTTTACGTGGCCGAGCACAACAAGCATCAGAAGAAGGACGAGCACGGCGACGAGGGGCATGCCCACGGGCCGGGCCGCTATGTGCTCATCTGGCTGGTGTTGTTGTTGTTCACCGGGCTCACAGTTGTTACCGGTCGTATGGATCTTGGTG
>JANOJB010000113.1:0-4022 GCA_031407985.1 Pseudomonadota bacterium
CGCCAGGTTGTCCAGCGACGCCAGCCCGCGCTTCTTGTCGGCGGGCAACTGCACCGTCACGTCAAACAGATCCATGCCCTCTTTCAGCTCGGTCACCTTGTCGCCCGCCACCAACGCCCGCAGCGTCGTCGCGATCGCCGCCACCGGGACGCCCAGTTCAGCCGCGCGATCTCGATCGATCGTGAACGACAACTCGGGTTTGCCGCCGCGGTGGCTGGAATCCAGGTCCACCATGCCCGGTGTCTTTTTCATTTCGGCAATTAGATCAGTCGCCGCCTTTTCGATCTCCGCCATGTTCGTGCCGCGGATGTTGAACTGGATCGGCTGCTGTTTGAACCCGCTGTCGCCGCCGATCGGGCTGATCGGGTTGACCGTCATCATCGCGTTCTTCGTGCCCTTGTACCGTTCGCGTACCCACGCCATCGCGTCTTCCTGGTGGACTTCGCCAATCAGTTGCGGGTCAAGGGCAAGTCGACGTTCGACGCGCTGCTAGAGGCGGGATCGATCCGGTTGCGTCCGATTTTGATGACAACGGCGGCGATGGTGTTCGGCATGTTCCCGGTCGCGCTGGCACTGGGCGAGGGTGGCGAAACCCGCGCGCCGATGGCGGTGGCGGTGATCGGCGGGTTGATCACGTCGACGCTGCTGACGCTGGTCGTGGTTCCGGTCGTCTACACGCTGATGGACCGGCTGACGTCGGGGAAGACGGTGCGCTGGTTCTCGAAGCGGTTGACGGGCGGGGCGGGGGACACGCCGGTGGCGGCGACGGGCGGGGAGTAGAGGCGCTCAGTCTGGCGTGAAGCCGCCGTCGTTCCCGCCTCCGGCCGTGGCATACTGGCGGCATGTTGGCGCGGCCTCACCTCTCGATCGGGGCCGCGCGGCGAGGACGGATGACGAAACCGGATCTATCTCTGCTTCAGGACGTCGTCGCCTCCAAGGTGCTCGACGCCATGAAGTTGGCGTCAGAGGCGTTGACGCGTGTGGGGGTTCGTCACGTCGTCATTGGCGGCATGGCGGTCGGGGCGAACGGGTACCCGCGCGCAACGAAAGACGTCGATTTCCTGGTAGGCGGGGAAGCATTCGAAAACCACGCTGGCGGCCTGGTCACCCTTCGCGCCGGTGTTCCCTTTCAGGTCAATGGGGTCGCGATAGATTTCCTGTCGCCCGCAGGCGACGAGGCGTTCCTGGAGGATGCACTCGCGGCCGCGCCGGGCTCGATCATCGGTGCCGCGCCGCTGGTCTACCTCAAGTTGAAGTCACCACGCGCGAAGGATCGCGTGGACGTCATCGAACTGGTCAAGGCGGGAATCGATGTCGACGCCTGTCGGCGATATTTGCAGGCACACGCTGATACGTTTCTGCCACTGTTCGAGGAAGCGGTCGAACGCGCGGCCGCTGAAGAAGACTGATCCGCAGACGCGTCTATCGCGATTCGAGATTGTCGACGCGCGTTTCGAGGTCGCCCACGCGGGTCTCGATGCGGGAGTCTCTCTCGGATCTAGCCTTCGCGTACCGCACCAGGAAGCGCTGCTGTTCGACCACGTCGAGCAACGCGGTCTCGACCGCGCCGAGTCGCAGGTTCGTGACGTCGAGACGTTGAATCGTCACGCCGAGTCGCTCGTTCGTGACGTCGAGTCGCTGGTTCATTTTCACCTGTTCGCCCCTGACGCCGCGAATCTCGTCACGGATGTCCTTCAAGATTTCGATCGTAGTGTCCGAACCAATCATCGACATCTCCCCCCAAGGTTAACACGCGGTAATGCGATATTCGTGCCGGTGGCCCGCCCGGATTTGGACGGCGCGTCCGACCCGCGACCGCATCGATCGCGTGGCTGTCGCCCCCCGGCCGGTGGGCGGTCCAGCGCGGTCATGGATCCAATCGGCCAGAGCACCCGTGTCTGACCTGCCTGGCAGTTTTCGGACCAGCTGAAACCTGAGAGCATGCCCTCCAGCAAGGAGGAGCGATGCGGAAATCGAGATTCACCGAAGAGCAGATGGTCAAGGTCCTGCGGGAGGCGGACAGGGTCCCAATGGCGGAGGTGGCAAAGAAACACGGCGTGAGTGAGGCCACCGTGTACTTGTGGCGGAAGCGCTTCGGGACGATGGACGTGCACGACACGAAGAGGTTGAAGGCTCTTGAGGCCGAGAATGGCCGGCTGAAGAAGATCGTGGCGGAGAGAGATCTCGAGATCGAGGTGATGAAAGAGATCGCGGCAAAAAAATGGTAGGCGCGCCCGCCCGACGTCAACAGGTGGAGTACGCGCGACGGCGTGGCTTGTCCTGTCGCCGCGCGTGCGCGCTGGTCCGTGTGGCGCGGTCATCCTTGGGGTACAAGTCGCGCAGGGCAGCGAAGGACGCCCCCGTCGCGCAGCGGATGCGCGAGCTGGCGGCCCAGTACCCGCGGTACGGGTACCGACGGGTGCGCATTTTCCTCGGACGCGAGGGTCACGTCATGGGGACCGATCGCGCGCACCGCCTTTGGTGCGAGGCGGGATTGCAGGTTCCTCGTCGACGACCGCGACGTCGCGTCGCTGCCAGTAGACCTCGGCCGTTGCCGCCAACGGGGCCGAACCAGGTGTGGGCGTACGACTTCGTCTTCGACACGGCCGCCACTGGCCAGCAGATCAAGTGCCTGACCGTCGTCGACGAGTGGACGCGCGAGGCACTGGCGATCGACGTCGCCGGAAGCATTCGATCCGGCCGGGTGATCGACGTCCTGTCCCGTCTGGTCAGCGTTCGAGGCGCTCCTCGATATCTCCGCTCGGACAACGGACCGGAGTTCGTGTCTGCCGCGATCCTGCGTTGGGTGTTGAGCGCCGGTATCGAGACGGCCCACATCGCTCCTGGCAAACCCTGGCAGAACGGTACCGACGAGAGCTTCAACGGCAAGCTGCGCGACGAGTGCCTCAGCATGGAATGGTTCCGAACCCGACGGGAAGCAGCAGCGATCATTGAGACCTGGCGGCAGCACTACAACGAGGTCCGTCCACACTCGAGCCTCGACTATTTGACACCGAATGAATTCAGGGCGAAGCAGACCACAACCCAAAACCAGATCGGATCGGCTGCTCTCTAGGAATCACTGGTCCGAGGAACCCAGGCAGGTCACTGCCTCCCTGATCGTGGAACGGGCAGGCATGACACGGCCGACGTTGCGTGCCATCGAGCGAGGCGAGCCCGGCGTGACGTTGGGCTCCTACGCCAACGTCCTGCATTGCCTCGGTCTCGACAGGGACCTGGCTTTCGTCGGGCGCGACGACCAGCTCGGCCGCAAACTGCAGGACGCCGTATTGACTCCCGCAAGATCCGGACGACCTGCCAAGACTCCCCGGGACGCTTGATGCCCGCTGAACGCCTCACGGTCAACGTCGTCGCCGATTGGGTCGGCCTTGGGGGCCCTGTTCGGATGGGTTGGCTGCATGCGACGCCCTCCAAGGGCAAGGAGATCTTCTGGTTCGAGTACGACCGCGCTTGGCTTGGGTCCAAGATCGCGCTGGTCGTCGATTCGGGTCTTCGTTTGGAGATTCCTCGCCCGACCGGTGGGGTCGCGTGCTCCTTCAGCGTCGGGAAGCGCAGGGCGCGCGTGCCGATAAACGACGTGAGCAGCCCTTGCTTGAATCGGATTATCTCCTCGGCGTCTACGACGGCCATCGCCTCGGCGAGCTTCGCTTCCAAACACCGAGCGTGGTCTGTGGCGACTGTCCAAGCTGCGTACGGCCGGTGCCATCAAGGATGCACACCGGCTTGTCCTTTTCGACGATCGGGGTAGGCTTTCTGAATGGAAGGGTTCACGCGAATCACCGTCGATCCAGCGGTTTGCGGCGGTCAGCCGTGTGTTCGTGGCCTTCGAATCCCGGTATCGGTCGTGCTGCGGCATCTGGCAGGCGGACAAACGCCGCAGCAGATCGTAACGGACTTCCCCGAGCTTGAACTCAATGACATTCCCGAATGCCTTCGCTACGCCGCCTGGCTGGCGTCGGTGCGCACGGTTGACGTGCCCTCTGCCGCGTGACCCTTCTCTT
>JANOJB010000105.1:0-4520 GCA_031407985.1 Pseudomonadota bacterium
GATCTCCTTCTGTATCTCCCCCGTTCGCAGTCCCATGACCGGAATCCTTCCGGCCAATGGAAAATCAATGGTCCCATCCGATGCGACACGATAGATGTTCGATAGATCAGGTTCTCCGAAGACCCTGACGTCGAACGTGTCGTCGACGCCAACCTGATCGTCCGGAGGCAGTTGCTCCAACTGACCCAAGGAAGCCGGAGGGGGCGCCGTCTTGGCGCAGGACAAGCCACACGCAATTAGCCAGGCACCCAGGAGCACCGACGGCCCGATCACCTGCTGGACCCGCAGTACCCGAAACATCGCAGGCAATGCTAGTACGTGAACCCCAGCCGAGCAAAGACCTGATGCTTCGTGTAGTTCACTCCTGCAAGCGCCTGAGAGTCACTTTGATTGTTGTGCAGGGAGTATGAGAGGCCCGCGTACGCCCACCTTTTCAGGTAGTAGTCGAGCATCGCGCCAGCCTGTAGGAGGTTGTCCTGGCGGGTTCCACCGCCGCCAGGCAGGCCGTAATACTGGCGGTAGTCGTAGGATCCCCAAAGCTGACCAACCAACTTGTCGGGCGTTTGAATCGCTAATGAAGCATAGCCGCCGTCGTTGTAATAGAAATTTCCTATGACCGAGTTCTGGAAATCGTGTCGAACACCGAAGGTGATTCGAGTCGAGAAAGTCGGCAAGATCACCAGTTCGCCAGCCGCGGAAGTGGATCCCAGGAAGCCCCCGGTCGTGACGCCGTTGGCATAGAACGCATTCTGATATCCGAAAGCTAAGGCGACCGAGGTCTTGGCGGTGATCAGACCTCGGATACCGATGGTAGCCCGAAGGGGAAACGAAGACGCCTTGGTGGGCGTGGCCGTGAGCGCGGGTGCCGCATCGCTGTTGAGGTACCCGATGTAGCCCTGGCGGAGTTGGAGAAACAAGGCGGTCTTAGGCAGCCACCGCCAGCTCAGATCCAGCATTCCCTCATGTCCCATCGAGTTCGCAGGCTTGAGGTATTCCGTTTCGAACAGATCCAGCGTGTTCGTGTACCGCAGCATGCCCTGCAGCCGCCCGCCCCCTGGAGACCAACGCAGCTGAGCCGAAGCTGTGTTGTTGTTTCTTACGATGATGCTTTGACCGGTGCCGCGAACGTAGGGGGCTTCCTCGGAGCGTGAGAATATCTCCGTGAGGCCAAGCGCGAGGGAACCCCTGGGGTTGTGCTCCAAGGTGGCGGAAACCGTCGGCGTGAAGGCTCGCAGCCGCCTGACGTCGGCCTGATCCGCGAAATACTCGCGGTACGTCAGGGCGGCGCGGACATCGAAAAACAGCCCCGAGGGGACCTCGCCACTGCGGGCCGTATTCGTCAGATCGAGGAAGGGAGTGACCCGCAGCAAGGCCGACCCCGCCCGCTGGTCATCGTTGTAGAATACATTGGTATCGTATCCACCCTCCACTCCGACTCCCGTATGGAGGAGGACCCCCTCTCCTACCTGAACACCATTCGTCGGCGATACTGCCTGTGCCGGCGCCCTTGTGACAACGCCCCCGATGGCTGGCCCCATCTGTTGCTGCGCGCGCGCGGATCGCCAGGGGAACAGAATCGCCACGGCGGTAGCGCATAGTAGGAGAGTAGGTCGACGTGTCATGCGCTGTGGCGGTGGGGTTCGTTCGCGTTGGATTCGCGGTGGGGCATGGGAAGGGGGGAGGGACCCGGATGGCCCTTATCTGAAAGTGCTGGCGGCCGGTGGTCGTTCGATGGTGCTGACCGGAACCGGCGGCTGGGTGGGGTCGGTCTGGGGAATGTTGGGATCGACATCGAGATCCACACGCGTGGCTCCTACGAAGCTGAGGTCCTCGCCGATGCAGTTTTCGGCTTCGGCGCCAAGAACCGTGACTTTTTGGTTGATGATCGTGAGTCGGGTGAACTCATGGGTTCTCCCACCTTCATCGGCGCGGGCTACGTGCTCCTGAAGAGAGGTCATGGCCTGGTCGGCGATGCTGACGTTGACCTTGGCCTGAACGAGCTTGTCCGAAACACAATTCAATTTGATGATGTCTTTTTGCTTGCGGGCGGTGTCCTGGAGGGCCCCGATGCGCTTTAGGATCTGCCCCATGCCCTGTTGGTACCCGCGGGACTGACTTATCATCTCATCAACCGTCAGTGTCGGCTTTTGCCCTACAGAAATATCCACCCCGGGGCTCGGCGCGGTCGGGGGTCCCGGCTGGGCAACGACGGTGCTGGAAATCAGCAGGGTTCCTACCAGGAGTTTGCTTAGTTTTTTCACGGCTTCGTGTCCTCTACCTTCTCCAGGGCCCAGGAGGCACAAGGGGATACACAAAAAGACCTGGGCATCTTAGGCAGACAGGTGGGTTGTGTCAATCGATTGACGCGTTCAGAGCGACGCGCTAGTTCCCGGGGGTATCAGGAGCGGGGGTCTCGGCACCCGAGTCGGGCTCGGGGAAGCGGACCTGGGGAAACAAAATGTGACCGAGGTCCCGTTCGGCCCCGCCAGCTTCCGTTGGGGCCGCCCGGGGTCGCCCGTCTCGAGCCACCGCCGCTACTGAGCCGCCTGGAACACGAAGGGATATGCGACTTCGACTGACCCACCGGCTGGGGCCGGGAAACGCCAACGCGCGATCAGGGATTTGATGCAGCCCGAGACTTCGTTGTCTCCCATGGTGTCGTTTTCGACGTCGACACCGGAGACTGTCCCGGCCGGGGTGATGGTCCAGCGGATGACAATCTTGCCCGACAGGTTGGGATTGCGCTTGAGTGCCCGCTCGTAGCACGCCTTGATCGCCCCGAGCCGGCTTCGGACCTCTTTCGACACGATGCTGGGATCCAGTTCGCCGTCGACCGCCGGGGCCTCGCCCCTCACGACGCCCGAGACCTTTTTCTCGCTGGGACCCACGCCAGTTCCGCCCCCCGCGATACCCGCACCGCCACGCAGACCACCGACGGTGGCTACCTTGCCGGAGCCGCTGCCGCCAGTCTTGATTCCGCGCAGGGCGGCGTCGCTGTCGCTGGCGACGCCCACGCCACCGATCCCCTGGAAGGCCTTCTCCTGGTCGCGATCGACGTCGCCCTTACCGAGTACGTCGGCCAGCGATCCGCTGCCATCCGCTTTGGCACCCAGCAGTTTAAGTAGCCCCGTGGACTGAACCTTCTCAGCCAAGCGGGCTCGGCGTTCAGCCTCGGCGCGCGCCTTTTCCTCTTCGGTGGGCTCTCGCTTGGCTTTCTTCTCTTCGACGACCTTCTTCTTTTCGCCCTTCTCCTCGACCTTCTCCTCGGTCTTCTCTTCGGTCTTGGCCTCTTCCTTCTTGGGCTCAACCTTCTTGGGTTGCTGCGCGATCATCTTGACGAAGCGGTCGGGGATCTCTTCGATGTCGGGCTTGCGGGGCCAGTCGACGTTTCGCAGGTAGACCACCAACAACAAATGCAACAGGAAGGACAAGCCCGCGATGGTCGTGAAGAACCAATCGACGCTGCTGGTGACAGTCCCACGAACGGATGCGGGAAGTTGGGGGCGGGGCTGGGGAGGCGGCGGCGTGACGAACTGGAACAGAATCGTCATATCGCCGAGGACAATTTTTCCGCGCGAGCGCTCGTCGAGGGGCAGGACATAGGCGGGTCCGCGACGCTGAATCTTGCCGGCTTGTCGGAGTTGCGCCAACGAGATGATTTCGCTGCCGACCGCGATGCGCGCGTCCATGCCCTCCGAGAAATGAGCCGTGTAGCGGTTGCCGCTGACCTCGAACAGCAGCCAATGACGAGGAAGGGCGTCGGACGGGACCACGAAAGTGTTTTTGGCCGACTGGCCAATGGTGATGTTCTCGCGCTTGCGGACCAGGCGTTCCTCGACGATACGACCACCCTGAATGATGCCGATTCTAAGGATCTTGGGCTTGGGAACTCCGCTGGAGGAAACCTTTTCTCGGGTGGCTGCTTGGGTGGCCATGGGGAGTCCTCGTTGCTTTAGGATCGTCGGGAAGAGGGCAAAGATTTCGTGGTTTGCTCCGACACGGAAAGAGGCGAAGGATGTTTCGGAATGTGCATGCGCGTGATCTAGAACGGGGCGCGATTCACGCTATCCAGAATGCGCGGAACGAAATCCTGCTTCAGTTCTTGCCAATCGTAGTTGATGCTCGACTTCTGGTAGAAAAAGAAGGCCTCGGGCTTCTGGATCTTGCCCTCGATGCGAATCTCCTCGGTGATTCGATAGACCTTCTTCCCGCCAGGGCCTCGTTCGACCTTGACCTTCGGAGCATCGGTGTCCGGCGCGCCGCCCGCACCTCCTGCACCACTGGGCGTGGTGGAAACCGGCACTCGACCCGGGGGCTCGGCACCAGTGGCCTGCCGACCCAAAACGGTCAGGGCGATGGCCACCACTGCTGATAGAAAGCCAACAAAGTAAGGGAGACGGTGGGTCATGGCTTACCTCGGCGTTTGGCCGGCGTTGCTGGAGCTGGGGACGCCGGAGCCGGCGATGCGGCGGGTGCCGTCGGCACCGGGACGCCCCGCGATGTCGTGGGCGCCGCGGGTG
>JANOJB010000127.1:0-66603 GCA_031407985.1 Pseudomonadota bacterium
GCGGCTGCCTGACCATTGCCGCACCCATGACGTTCTCCCCACACGTTCGCCGGATCTTGATTCTGTTGTTCGCTTCCACGTTGGCCACGGGACGCGCATCCTGGGCCGCGGCACCCGCCGCCGCGCCCGCTGGCGTTCCCACCACCCCGCCCTCGGCTCCCACCGCACCACCCGTGGCCAACGTCGGCAAGCCGACCATGGCGCCGACTCCAGCAGCAAGAAACCCTGGCGCGCCGGCAGCCACTTCGGCACCGACGGCCCCCGCCGCGCCGTTGCCGCCGGCCCGCGCCGCGGATGCCATTCTGGCCGACGTCGTGGCGGCGTTGGGAGGCGCGCCCGCCATCGCGCGCCATCGTTCACTGCACACCAAGATGGAGATCACATTCAAGGGACTAGGGATCACGGGAACCGCCGAACATTACGGAGCGGTCGGAGACAAGGCGCTGACCATCACGTCGATTCCGAACCTGGCGTCCACCCGTGAAGGCAGCGACGGGACACGCTTCTGGTCCGAGGATCCGATCAACGGACTTCGCCTGCTGGAAGGCGCGGAGGCGGATCAGGCCCGCGTCGAGGTTGCCTGGAACGCCGAACTGCGCATGAAAGAACTGTTCGCGAAGATCGAAGCCAAGAACGAACTTGGCGACAACGGGCTGCGACTTGAATGCCTGACCCTGACACCGAAGGCCGGCCCCGCGATGACCCAATGTTTCGACGCCAAGACGCACCTGATGGCCCTTCAGCGCGGCGTGCGGTCGGGCCCGCAAGGTGACATGCCGTTCACCGCGCGCCTGTCCGACTGGAGGCCGGTCGGCGACATCAAGGTGGCGTATGCGACCGAGATGCAGGTGGGACCCTTGGCCTTCACGGGTCGTGTGACATCGGTCGAACTGGACGTGGCGGTGGACGACGCGTTGTTCGCCGTCCCGGCCGCGGTGAAGGCCGCGGGCGGCGCCGGGGGCGCGGGTGGCGGAAAAAACAAGCCACGTGCCGCGAAATTCCTGCGCCCGGCAAAGCCGTTGACGGCGCCAAACACAACCCCAACACCGGCGGGGGCGCCCTCCCCAGCCGCCGCCCCGGGCGCGGCCGGTAAACGCTGATCCGTGCCACGCAAACTGATCCTCTGCCGGTGTGAGGACGTGACCGCCGCCGACGTGCAGCACGCGGTGGCGTCTGGCTACGCCGATTTGGAGGAGGTCAAGCGCTACACCGGATTCGGCACCGGACCTTGCCAGGGTAAGGAATGCCTGCGCGCCGTCACGCTGGCGATCGCGGCTGCTTCCGGTCGACCGCCCGAAACCATGCGCCCGTTCACCACGCGGCCTCCGCTGTGTCCCACCGAGCTGAAGCTACTGGCCCGCGCCCACGCTCTGGTACCCGCGCCGGCCCCGGAAAAACCGAAGGGGGCGCGGTGATCCCCTCCATCGCCCGCACCGCGCCGACGACGATCGCACCCACACCGCTGCCCCGATCGACGGATGTCGTGATCATCGGCGGCGGCATCATGGGTTTGGCCATCGCCTACAACCTGGCGCGCCTGGGCCTGACGCGCGTCACCGTGTTGGAGGAAAGCTACATCGCCTCGGGCGCCTCCGGCCGCAACGGTGGCGGGCTGCGACAGCAGTGGTCGACGGAGATGAACATTCGCCTGATGCGCGAATCGCTGGAGATCTGCGATGGATTCGCCAGGGACATGCACATCAACATCTGGATGCGACAGGGTGGCTACCTGTTTCTGATTCGAACCGAAACCACCCGCGCCCAGGTCGAACGCAACATCGCGCTGCAAAACCGCTGCGACGTCCCCACGCGGATGATCTCCACCGAAGACGCCCGTGCGATCGTCCCCGAGCTGGACACCGATCCGTTCGTGGCTGCGTCGTACAACCCCACCGACGCGGTGGTTTTTCCCTGGCCGTTCCTGTGGGGCTACGCGGGCGCGGCGACAAAACTGGGCGCGACCATTCACACCGGAACGGCCGTCACCGCCATCGAACGAAGCGGACAGGACTTCGTCGTTCACACCGCGCGCGGCAACATCACGGCCGGCCGCGTGGTCAACGCCGCCGGCGCCTGGTCGCCGCGCGTGGCCAGGTTGGTCGGGCTGACGCTGCCCGATTGGCCGGCGCGCCACGAAATCCTGTCGACCGAACCGTTGAAACCGTTCTTAAAACCGATGGTGTCGGTCCTGGAATCGGGCCTGTATTTTTCGCAGTCGATGCGCGGCGAACTGGTCGGCGGCATCACGCTGCCCGAACCCAAGACCGACGACATCCACATGGGCTCCCGTCTGGCGTTCCTGGAAGCGATGGCGGCGGGAATGACCGAGGTCATGCCCCGCCTCGGCGACGTGAAGGTCGTGCGGCAATGGGCGGGTCCCTACGATCTGACCACTGACGGCAACCCCATCGTCGGCGAGGCCCCCGGTCTCCCCGGATTTTTCCTGTGTTGCGGATTCATGGGGCACGGGTTCATGATGGCGCCGGTGGTCGCGCGCCACTACGCGCTGCACATCGTCGGCCGCGAAACCCACCCCTTCTTTCACAAATGGCGTCTGGCCCGTTTCGCCGAAGGCGACGTTGAACCCGAAAGCATGATTATCGGATAGGCAGCGTCAGCCTTGGCCGCCCTCATCCTCGCCTTCGGAGCCGACCAACCGCGAATAGATCAGCTGTCCCAGACTGCCGACCATCATCTTTTCAACCGAACGCTCCAACATGTCGCGTTCCTCGGGGCTGTCGTACACGAATCTGATCCCCATCCCCGGCTCGTGGTCCGCCGGCACGTGCGCCGGCGGTGGCTCTCCTTCGCGAATCACCCAGCGAACTTCCCCGCGCAGCTCGATCGGTTTCGCCGCCAGAGGGACCTGCAACTTGAACAGGAACACCGTTCCGATCTCCAACGGGCGATCGGTCTTGATGAACGTTCCCCCCTTCGAGATGTTCTTGGTGTAATCGTAGAGGAACGTGTTCAGCCGTTTGTACTCGACCTTCAGCTCGATGGGCGCCCGCTGTTCGTCGCGTCGATCGTCGTCATCACCACCCGCGCCGCCGCCGTCTTTTTCGCCGCCTCCAACGTTCCGGTTTTCGCCGTCTGTCATGCTGTCGCCGTCGCGGGTTTTGTCACATCTGGCCTGTAATCGATGGTAGGCGCCGCACTATCAACCGTCAACGCGCACGCCGGCCGGCGCGTGTTGGTGTGGGCGATTCTGGCCGCGGTTTTGGCCCTGGTTCTGGATTTTGTCCCTCTGTTCAACCTGCTTGGCTACGACTTCTCATTCGCGTTGGGTTTGCTGGCCGCGCTGGCATCCGTTGATATCGGCTGCGGCGTCGCGAACGCGGCGCGCCGTCAGGCACGGCCCGTGGGCATTCTGCGCCTGGCCGGCCAGGCGATTGGTTTCTCGATCGCCATTCTGCTGCTTCCCCTGCTGTTTTCGACGCTGAACGCGTTCCGGATCCGCAACTGCAATTTCGCCGGCGGCCTGGCCTTCTTCGGGTTGTTGCCGGTCGCCACCGCGATCTACGGCGCTGGCGCCGGTCTGCTGGCCGGGCTGATCTTCCCGCGGCGCGGCCGCATGGTCGCGTTCGCGCTGCCCGTGTTGTCCGTGTTGTGGACTTTGCACCGGATGTACTTCGATCCCCCGGTCTTTGCCTACGATCCCTTCGGCGGCTATTTTCCGGGCCCGATCTACGACGAAGCGCTGCGACCGTCCCCAACGCTGCTGGCGTTTCGCCTGTGCAACCTGGTGTGGATCGCAAGCGCGCTGGCCGTCGCGGTTGCCGCCGGTCGCCCGCGCACAGACGGTCCCGTCACGTTGGTCCCGGATCCGCGCCGCTGGCGCCGCGGTCCAACCCTGATCGCGGCGTCGCTGGTCGTGGTATCCGTGTTCCTGTTCACCGAGCGCGCCTCGCTGGGATTTCACCTTCGAACCCCCGATCTGCTGCGTATCCTGGACGGCGAACGGCGTTCGGCGCGCGTCATCCTCAGATATGCCACGGCCGCCGGAATTCCCGCCGTCGACCTGGATCTGACGATGACGGATCTGGATTTCCGCTACGACCAACTGCGCGATCTTTTTCACGTCGAGCCGGCCGGACCGATCACGATCTATCAGTTCACCAACGGCGACGAAAAAAAACGCCTGGTCGGCGCGGGAACCACCCTGTACGCCAAGCCCTGGCGCCGCGAGATCTTCGTGCAGGCCGAATCATTTCCTTCGCACCGCCTGCGCCACGAGATGGCCCACGTGTTCGCCGCTTCATTCGGCGATCCGGTGTTCGGTGTCGCGCTGCGCATCCGGTGGAAGGGACCGCTGCCGATTCCCCGTCTGGCAAGCGGCCTGATTGAAGGAATCGCCGAGGCGGCGGACTTCACCGATCCCGACGGCGGATCGACCACGCACCAGGAGGCCGCCGCCATCATCGCCGACGGGCGTGCGGCGCCGCTGTCCGATTTGATGGGCGCGGGATTCTCGACGATGTCGGGCGCGCGCGCGTACACCATGGCCGGATCGTTCTGCCGCTACCTACTGGACACGCGGGGCGCCGACAGACTGCGCGATATCTATCATTCGGCCGGCGACTTCCAGGGCGTCTACGGCGCGTCGCTGGACGATCTGGAAGCCGAGTGGCGGGCTTTTCTGGGCAAGCAAACTCTGTCAGCGGAACAACGCGCCCGGGCGCGTGAGCAGTTTCGCCGGCCCGCCATCTTCAAGAAGATCTGCGCGCGCGAACAGGCGGCGCGCGTGGCGGAAGCCCGCGGCCTGATCGCAGCCGCGCCGGCGCGCGCGGTGCGCCTTCTGCAACAGACCTGCGACGACGATCCGGCCGAGCCGACATTCCGGATCGATCTGGGGCAGGCGACCGCAGCCAACGGAGATCCCACGCGCGCGCTGATCCTGCTGGCCGCGGTCGACCGCGATGGCACGGTCACCGCCCCGGTCAGGGCGCGCGCCGCCGGAGTCAGGGCTGGCATTCAGTTTCACCTGGGGGATTTCGACAACGCGCGCTCCGCGCTGCGCGACATCCTGGCGGCAGCCACCGACGAAGGGGAACGACGCCAGGCGGCGGCGAAACTACGGGCACTCGACGATGAACCGGCGCGCCGAACGCTGGGACGGGCCCTGTTTGGGAACGACGTGACCGGCGCGCTGGATCCCGTGCTGTCTTTCTTCCTGCTGTCGGAGTTCGCGCGCCTTCACCCCGACGATGCGTTGGGACCGTACCTGGTGGGAAGGCAGCTGGTGCCACGCGATTCGCAGCTGGCCCTGTCACACCTGCGCGCGGCGTGTGACGGATCATTCCCGGGCCGCGCTCTGTCGAGCGATTTTCGGCGCGAATGCCTGCGCATGACGATGCTGGCGGCCTACCGGGCCGGCGATCTGGGACGCAGCCATGCGGCGGCGCGGGCCCTGGGCGACGAATCCACCGACGAATCCGAACGCTTGCGCTCGGCCGATTTTCTGGCCCGTATCGCCTGGCGCCAGTCCAAGGAATGAAGGTCCTGGAGTCACCCAAAAGTCCTTCGATTGAATGAGCGCCGCTTTACTGTCGTCCGGGAGATGCCACAATGTTCGCGATGCAAGGTCTCACGCCTCCTCCGCGGCTTCCTTCCGCGCCAACGCGGAACTCGTACTCAACCGCGATCGCGGCGGCCATCGTGACGTCGATTTTGGCGCTGGTACTGACGGCGTCGACGACGGCGTTCGCCGATCCCACCGTGCCCCTGTCGCCACCGCCGGCGGCGCCACCGTCTGCGGTCGAAGCGTTGCCGTCGGTTTCCGAAGAAGCGACGGTAGAGGCGACGGTTCCCACGCCCATCGTCCCCCCCGCAACTCAGCCGCCGCCTCCCGCCACGGCCGCGCCCCCCACAAACCTCGCGTTTGATATCGCGACGACCGCCCCAGTCGCCCAGGAACCGGACCCGCCGATCTTCGAAAAATGGTGGTTCTGGACCGCGATTGGGGCCTTTGCCGTGACCGCCGTGGTCATCGTCGCGACGTCATCCGGTCCCACTCCGCCCAGAACCGACCTCGGAAACATGACTGCCTTCTAGATATCAAGGAGCAAAAACTTGCCCCGTTCATTTCGCCGAGATCGCCGGACAACCGGTTTGGTCCCCCTGATCGTCGCCGCGGGCCTTATCGCCGCGACATCGTGTTCTCACGATTCGTACCTGGTTGTCACGCTGATCTCCGGCGACGGTATGTTCGCCGGCGTTGGGTTGGTCGATGTGAAGGTTCAAAGCGGCACTGAAACCAAGACGCTCCGCTACGACACCAGGAGCCAGGAGATCACTTTCAGCGCCACGACTAGAAAAACGCTGTCGGTCGCGTTTACCCCCGGCCAATCCGGTCCCGTTGACCTGACCGTGACCGTTCGCCAATCGGACGGTACCTGCATCGGAACCGGCTCGGCGACCAATCAGATGATCAAGAAGGCCGATCTATCGTCGGTGACGGTCACGGTGTTTCACGTCTGCCTGGACGCGGACGCCGGAACGACGCCGGACGCGGGTGCCGATGGTGGCGTTACATTCATGGGCTGCGATCCCGCTAATCCCGAGGCCATGTGCCAGGGCAATCAAACCTGTTTCGTGAACTGCGCGACCAACAGGGGCATGTGCATCGCGGGTGGCCAGAAGGGCCCGGGCGAAACCTGCGTGACCAACAACGACTGTATGCCCGGAACACAGTGTTTTGACTACAGCGGAGTGCCGGGCTGCGCGACCGGAACCAAGATCTGCTTGAAGTTTTGCAGCGGCGACAACCAATGCGCGCCGGGCGGCACCGGAAGCGGTGGTGCGATCGGAAGCGGAGGCACGACCGGAACCGCGGGAACCTCTGGATCCGCCGGTGCGTCGGGATCCGCCGGCGCGTCAGGATCCGCCGGCGCGTCAGGATCCGCCGGTGCGGCGGGATCCGCCGGTGCGTCAGGATCCGCCGGTGCGTCAGGATCCGCCGGCGCGTCAGGATCCGCCGGTACGGCGGGATCCGCCGGCGGCAGTGGGACCACGGGTGGGTCAGGCGGCGCTGGAACGGCCGGCTCCAATGCCGTCGTCAGCGCCTGCCGCAATCCGGTGGTCTGCAGTTCCACCGTCACCACGTCTTACAAGACATGCACTTTCGCTTGCGATCCGCGCGGCGACGCAACCAAGGGATGCCCGGCGGGTCTTGTTTGCTTGCTCTATCGGGATCCCGTTCCCGGCAAGCCCGACAGCCCCGACTGCGGCTGCCGCGAGCCCTCGCGGACAGGTATCGATGATACCGCGTGTACGTCGTCCGCCATGTGTGCCCCCGGGCACATCTGCAACATGATGGGCGGTATGTTGGCTTGCCGGAAGCTGTGCAGAATGGATTCTCCCGCGGACTGCCCCGCCCCACGGACCTGCAATGCCCTGCAAAACGTTTCGGTTTTCGGCGTCTGCGTCGGCATGTAGCGTCGCACTAGGAACAGTCATGACCAGATCAGTGACCGCCTCCCTGGGATTGCTTTGCTTCGCGGCCGGCCTGGGCTGCGCCACGCCACCGCCCGTCACCGCGCAGGGCCTGACGCTGAAGAAGGTGGTCATCTACCGAAACGGCGTTGGGTATTTCGAACGCGGCGGGCGTGTCGCCTCGGATCGCGTGCAGTTCAGGGTTCGAAAGGACGAGGTGGGGGATTTCCTGGCCACGCTGGCGGTGCTCGAGCGCGGGGGCAGCTCGGTGCGATCGGCATCGTTTCCCCTCGATGTTCAGAAGGACGGTGGGACCGTGCCCTCCCCGTCGCCGCCCCCTCCCGGCCAACCGCATCTGCCGTTTGCTTCGGCGTCACAGCCCGCGCCCGGCAACCAGCCGGCTGGTGACAATCCCAACAAACTGCTGACCGTCGTCATGTCGCTGGATGGGCGTGAACACGATTTGCAGGTCGGCTACATCGCGGCAACCCCGATCTGGCGTCCGTCGTATCGCCTGGTGATCGAAAAGGACGGCGCCAACCTGCAAGCCTGGGGCATCGTCCAGAATCAGTCGGGAGAAGACTGGAACAACGTTTCGTTGTCGCTGATCGCCGAGGCGCCGCTGGCGTTCGATGCGTCGCTGGCCACGCCGGTCATCCCACCGCGACCGACCGTCACCGATGGCGGCGACGTGATTGCCGTTGTCCCGCGCAGCGAGACCAGTCTGGCCGAAGCGCCCCCAGCGCCGCCCGCCGGCATGCCGATGGCGGCGCCGGCCGAGATGGACATGGAAATGGACGACAGGGAAGAGGTATCGGTGGCGTCACGAGCGCCTGGAAAGGCCGAAGCCAAGAAGGGCAAGCGCATGGCACCGGCCCCTCTGTCTTCCATCGGCAAAGGACGTGCCGGAGGCGGCGGAGCCAGCTTCGGCATGGCGGCACCAGCGATGGGTCAGATGGCACCGCAGCAAGCCTATTCGCGGCAGACCAAAAACCTGTCGGCGCTGGCGGCCATCGGCCTGCAGGCGGGGGCCACCCGCTACGAACTTCCCATGCCTGTCACCATTCCCAACCACAGCGCCACCATGGTGATGCTGCTGGATCGGCATGTCGCCGGCGAAGCGATCGCGCTTTACGCGCCCGACGGCGGCGTTCCGGATTCCACGGCGCACCCGTTTCGCGTCGCGCGTTTCACCAACCAGACCGGCGGTCTGCTGGAACGCGGACCCTTGGCGATCTTCTCGGAGGGTGCGTTTCTGGGACAGGGCATGGCGGATCCCTTGCCCGACGGCGCCACCGCGACGGTGCCGTTCGCGATGGATCGTACGTTGGCGGTGGACGTCACCCGTGAAAATCGCGAAGAAGGCGCGCGGCTGGCCCACATCGAGGGCGGCAACCTGATCATCGTGCGCGATCAGGTCTGGCTGACCAAGTACCACGTGAAGAACGGCGCCGATCGTTCAGCCAAGCTGTTGGTCAAGCACCCACGCGTGGGCGGCGCGCGTCTGAACAAACCCCCGGCCGGCACCGAGGACAACGTCGGCACGGGTAGCGCGCTGGTTCCGACGCCGGTCGGACCACGCGCCAAGATCGATCTGACGCTGGACGAACGACAAGAGACGCAACGGAATCTCGCGTGGTTGTCGCCTCTGGCCGACGAGGCGGTGAAGGCCTACGTGGCGGACAACCGCGCCAATCCCGGGATCGTCACGCAGCTGAAGGTCGCCTGGGACATTCGTCAGGCGTTGGTGAAGGCGACCGAGCAGCACCAGAAATTGTCAACCGAGGATCAGGAGCGGCGGCGCGCGACCGAGGAGACGCGCGCCAATCTGAAGGCGCTGGAGAAGAACGCCGCGGCCGCCGATCTGCGCGCGAAGTTGACCGGCCGCCTGGCAACGGATTCGGCCCGTTTGGACGTTCTGGGCAAACAGCTGGTCGAGGCCGGATTGCGCGTCAACGAGAACCAGATCCGTTTTCAGGAAGCCATCCGCGCGATCAAGCTGACGGAACCCCTTCCGCCGGCATAACTCACGCGACGATTCCTCCCCTTTGGTCCCTGGAAGCGCCGCTGTACTCCCCAGTCTCGAAGGCCGCGCGCAGGCTATCCAGTTCGAACGGCGTACAGCCCAACTGGGCGGCAATGTCTCCGGCACGCGCGCCCCGAGACAAACGGTCGGCGACACCATCGACCAAATCGGCACGAATCGCCCGATCGCCAAAGACCGGATACCCTGTCGCCTCGTACGCCGCACGAGGAACGGAATCGACGACCCGCAACGACGCCATCGTGGGACGCGGAAAGACGATCCGGGCGTCAGCCGCATGGGCGGCGAAATAGGCGTTGCACAGGGCTACGCGGGCCTGAACCGCACCGGGATTCAGCAAGGCGGGGATGAACAGCACGCGGCGTCCGCGCTTGATGCCAAGATGCCGCAATCGACCAATCGCGGCGCCGTCCAGGGTGCCCAACTGCGCTTGCGCCAGATGGGCCGGAACCGTACCCAGGCCTTGCTCCAGTTGATAGAGGATGCCGCGTTCGCCGGGCGTCGCGTTGGAAGCCCTTTGTGCACTTCGCAGAGGCGTCACCAAATCCGCCACCAGATCACGGGCCCAGGCCAACAACCGCCGCGACAAACGCAGGCGGGCACCCGCCCCCAGTTCACGTTGGGTGACCAGCAGGACCTCGGGATGAAGCAAATCCACCCCCGCGACCAGGCGCGCCACAATCTCGTCGTCAAACGCGATGCGCTCGTCGCGCACCAGGCGAAATCGCGCGTGGGAGGCCCCCGTGATGTCCTCGACCCAGCTGGAATGATCGGACCAGGCGACCCCGGGCGCTTTCAAAGCCCCGTCGACCGACGTCCCTCCAAGGTCCGCCCGCATGTGGGCCAGCAATTGCTCGGCGAAACTTTGCGGCGATGGCGGCCGGCCCGCGACAGGCCCCGCGGATCGCGGCTTCGGCGTGCGGCGCCGCGCGTGTGGATCCACGAACGTCGCCACCAGTTTGTCGTGCAGCGCATCCGACAGACGATCTTCGATCTCGCGAGCGCGACTTTGCCATGCGGCTGCGTCGTTCACCCAGCGCGACTGATTCGACACGTAGGTCCACGTGCGAATGCCGGCCATCCGCGCAAGCAGGGTTTCCAGATCCCCTTCGATGTTGTCCAGGCGGTCTACATGGGACGCGATCCAATCGTCGGACAGCCGACTGCTCCGTTTCTCTTGATCGCTTAACTGCAAAAACAGCGATTCCACGAGCAAAAAGTGATCGTCCAGTTTGAACGATCGAAAATCGGGCACCTGGCACACCTGCCACAACAGCGATACGGACGCGCCCGCGGTCAGTCGAGCGAGGATCTCCGGTTGCCGGGACAGGTACTGCAACGCGCGCGCGTCCTCGGCGCGATCGGCCGCGGACAGATGCGGCGCCGAGGGGCGCCGACCAAGATCGGCGCGAAGGGTTTCCAAGTTGGTCGTATCGAGATCGTGGGCGCGCCAATACACACGCGTCTCCGGCGCGAAGCGATGCCGTTCGATCGCCCGGACCGTGGCGGGCGATAATGCAGGCAGCGGATCCAACGTGGCGAACTGGCCGTCATTCGCATGCCGTCCGGCCCGCCCCGCGATCTGGGCCAGTTCGGAATCGCGAAGGTCGCGACGTTTTTGGCCATCGAACTTTTCAAGATCGGCGAAGGCAACGCAGCCCACATCCATGTTCAGCCCCATGCCGATGGCGTCGGTGGCCACCAGATAATCCACCTCGCCCGCCTGGTACATGGCGACCTGCGCGTTCCGGACACGCGGCGACAGCGCACCAAGCACGATGGCCGCGCCCCCGCGGCGCGCCCGCAGGCGGGCGCCCAGATCGTAAACACGAGTCGCCGAGAACGTGACCACGGCACTACGCGGCGGCAAGGCGCCCAGCGACAAACGACCCGCGCTGGTCAAGGTCGACAGGCGGGGACGTGATTCGATTTGCACGCCCGGAACCAACTTGTCCAGGATCGGACGCATGGTGTCGGCGCCCATCAGATAGGTCTCGCGATCGCCGCGCGCGTGTTGCAGACGATCGGTGAACACATGGCCCCGCTCGGGATGCGCCGCCAACTGAATTTCATCGACGGCGACAAAGTCCACGCCGCCCCCCGGCAACTGCCGGGGATCCAGCATGGCTTCCACCGTGCAGATCCAATAGCGGGGGTGCGCTGGCACGCGTTTCTCCTCTCCGGTCACCAGCGCCACCGCGCGTTCACCAACACGCGCGGTGACACGGTCATAGACCTCGCGGGCCAACAGACGCAGGGGCAATCCGATCATTCCCGTCGGATGCTCCAGCATCCGTTCGATCGCGCGATGGGTCTTGCCGGTGTTCGTCGGCCCAAGGATCGCCGTGACCGGGGAACCGGCCGACCCCTGAATTTCCTGCGAACGACCGAGGCGCGGCATGGCGTGAATCAAGCAGCTTAGCAGCCAAATTTTCGAACACGGGGTCGGCTTCGATCGTCCGTCAAGGTTCGATTGCGCGTCGCGACGCCAGTCTGAACAAAAAACACCACGGCCAGACAGTCGCCTGTCCAGCCGTGGTGAGAGGGAACACCTCACGATCGCTTGTGCGAAAATTCTGCCTACTACTTCGGCAACAGGACCGTGTCGATGACGTGAATGACACCATTCGACGCCAAGACATCGGTCGCGGTGACATTCGCATCGTTTACCTTCACGGACGATCCTGAAACGGTGATTGAGACATCCTGTCCCTGAACCGTCGTCGCCTTGGTCAGCGTCACCACGGTGGCGGCCAACACCTTCCCGGAAACCACGTGGTACGTCAGTACCTTCTGCAGCATGGCCTTGTTCTCCGGCTTCAGCAGGTTGTCGACGGTTCCAGCCGGCAACTTGGCGAACGCAGCGTCAGTGGGCGCGAATACAGTGAACGGGCCAGTCCCCTTCAACGTGGTCACCAGATCTGCCGCGGTCAGCGCCGCCGCCAGGGTATTGAAGCTACCCGCCGCCACCGCCGTATCCACGATGTCCTTCAGCGCCACCGTACCGCCAGTCCCCCCTGCCCCGGTGCCTGCTGCAGGAGGCAACAGGACCGTGTCGATGACGTGAATGACACCATTCGACGCCAAGACATCGGTCGCGGTGACATTCGCGTCGTTCACCTTCACGGACGATCCTGAAACGGTGATTGAGACATCCTGTCCCTGAACTGTCGTCGCCTTGGTCAGCGTCACCACGGTGGCGGCCAACACCTTCCCGGAAACCACGTGGTACGTCAGTACCTTCTGCAGCATGGCCTTGTTCTCCGGCTTCAGCAGGTTGTCGACGGTACCAGCCGGCAACTTGGCGAACGCAGCGTCAGTGGGCGCGAATACAGTGAACGGGCCAGTCCCCTTCAACGTGGTCACCAGATCTGCCGCGGTCAGCGCCGCCGCCAGGGTATTGAAGCTACCCGCCGCCACCGCTGTATCCACGATGTCCTTCAGCGCCACCGTACCGCCCATGCCGGCTACTCCCGCGCCGCCTGTACCAGGGCTTGTCGTCCCGCCGGTGCCAGTCCTTCCACCCGGACTTGCTGGGGCGGAACTCTCGTCGCATCCGATCTGAGCGACCGCGCCTGCCAGTAGCACCATTGCCATTAACCCTGACTTGGATCCCATTAATGTCGCCTGTGTATTCATGACGTTCTCCAAAGTTTGAATTTCCGCCCCGGTTTCAGGGGCACCTACCGCGGGGAATTATTCCGTCCGCTACCCTGGAGAACGCAGCTGTCCGGAAGACGGTTACAGGTGAGGCTCAGGTAGGCGCGAAGGTCCAACTCGACCATCGTGCGGCCGACTACGACCGCACCGACAAGCTGCTCGACTACAAGCGTATTCCGTCCTTGCGGCATGTGGTGCACGTCGCGCAGGACGAGGCGCGCGTCGACGTCTGGAGTTCAGGGGACACGTGGTCCCACTCTTCGCACCGCCCCGGGGAGACGGCTCGGATCGACGCGATCGGTTGCGTTCTCGACGTGGCCAGTCTCTACCGGCATCCGATACCCGGAGGGTAAATCAACGGACGTATTTGTTCGGGGATTGCGGCTTGGGCCTTGACCTGTTCGTATGTTCAGTGTCAGGCTTTCCTACGTGGGACTTCCGGTTTGGCAGATCGACAGCGCTTTGGCGGCGCTGGTGCAGCCGGCGTCGCGGCTTGAAAACGAACCGCGGCGGCGACGGTGCGCGACCGGACTTGCCGCGTTGGACGCGCAGCTTGGTGGCGGCTGGCCCGCGGCGTCGTTAAGTGAAATCGCCGGCCGGCGATCGGCGGGGCGAACGTCGGTTTTGTACGCCAGCCTGGCCGCAGCGATCGATCGCGGGCAGGCGGTGGCGCTGGTCGACGCGGGGGGGGTGTTCGATCCGCGATCGGCCGAGGAGGCCGGTGTCGTGCTGGCGCGGCTTTTGTGGATCCGCGCGGCGGGACGAACGGTGTTGCAGGCGACCGATCTTCTGGTCGCGACCGGTGGTTTCGGATTCGTGGCGGTGGACTTCGGCGAACGGCCCGCGCGCGTACCCGACGCCGCGTGGTTGCGTTTGCGGCACGCGGCCGAGCGTCAGGGAACGGCGGTCCTGATCGCCGCCCCGTGGCGCATCGTCGGCGCGGTGGCGGCCGCCGCGGTGGTCATGCACGCGGCACAACCACAATTCGCCGCCGCCGGGGGACCGTTGTTGGTTGCACTGGAAACCCGCGCCACCGTCGAGCGCGTGGTCGGCATTTCGCCTCCGCCCGCGAACCAGCAGGTCCTGTGTTTTCGGGCGGACACAGCGCAACCACCGCAACCACTTTGGCCACGACGCCCACAATGACCGCGCGGCCTACCCCTTTCGCCATTTTCCAGTTGTCATGCGTCTTGCCTGTGTCTTCGTTCCTCAGATCGCGCTTCAGGCCGCCCTGCGCCGATGTCCCGAGTTGCGCGGGACGGCGGTGGCGCTGACCGAGACCAAGGTTCTGCGCAACGGACATGCCGGCCGCGCGAAGGTCGTGACGGTCAGCGCGGAGGCCCGGCGCGCAGGCGTCCGGCCGGGATTGACGGCGGCGCAAGCGGCGGCGGCGTGTCCCAGCCTGGCGCTGCTGCCTGTCGCCGACGCCGATCTGGCCGCCGCCGAAGCGGCGCTGGGAGATCTCGCATTCGGATTCGCGCCGCGCATCGATCGCGAACCCGGTCGCGTCTTCTTCGAGATCGGCGATCTGGGGCAGCTTTACCCGACGGAGGCGGCGGTCACGCAAGCGATCCAGGCGCGCGCGCTGCACGTCGGACTGGGCGTGCGCGTCGCGATCGCGGCACACAAAGGCGTGGCGCGCGTCGCGACCCGGGCGGCCGAGCGCGCGGTTGTACCGACCGGTCGCGAGGCGTCCTTCCTGGCTCCCCTGCCCTTGCGCGTGCTTGGCGAACCGCTGGCGCCGGCAACCGCCGACACCTTTGGCCGCTGGGGACTGGCCACCGTGGGCGCGCTGGCGAAACTGTCCGCCGCCGACGTGGGACTGCGCCTGGGAGCCGACGGCGCGCGTTTGCATCGCCTGGCGCGCGGCGAGGACGACGAACCGTTTTTGCCGGCGCTGCCGGCCGACGCCGTCGAAGAAGGCGTCGATCTGGATGACGCCATCGCGGAGCTGGAACCGCTGTCGTTCGTGTTGCGCGGGGTTTTCGATCGCGTGTTGGCGCGGCTGGCCTGCCGCAGCCTGGCCTGCGCGGCGATCACGCTGCGTTTTCAGCTTGAATCACGCGCGTTCGACGTCCGTGAGGTAAATCTGGCCGCGCCCACGCGCGAAACCGCGCCGTTGTTGCAACTGGCGCGACTGGATCTGACGCGCCGGCCGCCCGACGCGCCCATCGTCGCGGTGCTGGTGGTCGCGCGACCCGCCCGTGCGCGCACGGCCCAACTGGATTTCCTGCGCCCGACGGGACCCGCGCCCGATCGTTTGGCCGCGACCATCGCGCGATTGGGTGCGCTGTGTGGCCCCGACAACGTGGGCGCCCCACGCGCGGAGGACACCTGGCGCGAGGAGGCCGTCGGTCTCACGGCGTTCGTATTGGGGGAGCCCGGCGCCGCACCCCGGGCGGTGGCGACAACGACGCCCGCAACCGATGCCCATGCGCGCGCGTTGACCATCCGGCGTTATCGTCCCCCTGAGGAAATCGAAGTCATGCTGGGGCCCGACGGTCCCGCGGCCTTGCGCGGCAAGGACACCACCGCGCGCATTCTGATCGCCGCCGGTCCCTACCGCGCCAGCGGCGAATGGTGGCGTCCCGATGATGGAAAGCACACGTCCGATGTCAGTGGGTTTTCCCGCGACTACTGGGACGTCCATGCGTCGGACGGCGCGCTTTACCGCCTGCACCACGATCGCCATCACGACCGCTGGTACCTGGACGGTTATTACGATTAGCGCAACGTCAAGGAACGAATGCCCAATCCAGTGTCTGAAAAGCAGCATCTGTCTTGGCAATGACGACACCGACTCCCAGCCGCCGTACGCTGGCCGCGCCCAACCCGGTCGACGCAATCTCGGCGACGGCTTTGGCCGTCTCTTCGTCTGCAAATTCGGTTCGCCACACCAGCGTCGTCGACGTTCCCGCGTCCCCGAAGACGAAAAATCCATCCGCGCGCCAACCCAGCGCCAGCTCGCGTGCGCGGTCCAGATTTTCCGCGTGTTTGGCAAGCAGCAGGAACATTCCCCAGGCACCGACCGTGGTATCCGCAAGAAGACTCCACTCCGGTGGCGCGGTCGCCGCGACCACGGTCGCGGGCGCGGCACCTGGTTCAAGCGCGCCGTTCACGCTGGCCATCAACGTACGCGTGTCCGACGGTGGCGAGGCAAATCGCCGACCGATCGCCTCCACACCACCAACCTGCCACGTGAAGTGCATGTACCGCGCTCCCCATTGATAGGGAAACGTCCGCCGCGCGGCGGAATAGGGTGACGGTTCCTTGATCACCCACCCTTCCGAAAACATCAGCGATTCCTGAAACCGGCGCGTCCAATCGATGTCGGCCGGATCCAGGCCATTCGCCGACGCCCAGTAACGTGTCTCGTGAAAGCGCGCCTCCCCTTCGATCATCGCACCGGCCGCCATCCATGCGTCGTCCGATGCCGAATGCGCATCAACGAAGGCCCCCAGGTCCACCGCCCGATCCTGCAGCGCGTGGATGAACTCGTGAATCAGAACGGTACTTGCCGACTGGTCGTTGAAATCCTTGCCATGGTCGATGATCAGGATGTCCTTGGTGTCGGGGCGATACAGGCCCCAAAAGAATTTCACCGATTCGGCCACGTATGTGCTGGGGCTGAACGCCCCCGATTGCACCAAGCCGACCAGATTGAACGCCCGTTCCCACCGCGCGCGATTCGGCGATGGCGTCCATGTCGCGACCAGGTCGTTCATATACGCGGCGTACGCGGCCTCGGACATGACGGTGATCATCGGTAACGCACCGGGCTGATCCCCGCGAAGGCATGCCGCCAGCGACAGCAGGCGTGTCTGGCACTGAAGCATCCGCACGTCGCACGCCGCAGGATTGATTGCTTCGCAGCCCGGCACGGGATGCAGCGGCAGCTCCCCGATCGGCAGGTTGTCGCCGCAACCCAGTGCGACAACCAGACCAAACAGGGCGATAGGTTCCGCCCGCCTCATAGGTTCTTGAACACCCCCTCGTCGCACGTTTCCAACGCCGTGCAGGTCGGTTCGTTCGCACAGGGCGCCAACCTATCGAGCACCCGTGCCGTCCACATGCCGTACTGACGTTCACACCCGTCAACGGACGACGCATAACCGCATTCGAACCAGACGGGCGCATAGGTCGCGCAGAACGCGCGGACATGCGGCGTCACCTCGATCGACAGTTTCGCCTGTTGCCAGCAGACATCGACTTCGGCTTTCCACGCCGCGCCGTCGTCCAAGGCCAAACAACTCAATTTTTCGAGACAAGGCGCGGTTGCCGCCGCTCCGTTGGCACTGTAGTTGGAGAACCACGGATTCCGACCGACACAATCGGTCCCACACTGGTCAATCCCGCGTGTGTCCCCACAGCGTGTTTCGGCCGCGCAAACGGCCCGGCACCAGATCATCGCGCCGTTCTCGGGCGGATCTGCCGCGCATCCCAGCACACAGAACAAAGCCAACGGAGCGGTCCACCTGGGCATCGGCGTTCAGTCTGCCGGACAACCGCCTTCCATGACAGCAAAACCCGCCGGCCGGATCCGTCCGGCCATCAGGTCCAAGTAAAACGACGCGCGCCCCGCCGCCTAGATCGCGTCGGTCACGCGCGCGGCCGGCAGCACCGTCCGGCCGTACAAGTTGCGCCCGCCGCTGGCGATCACCTGGCGGTACCATTCGAACGAATCCTTCGGGATCCGTTTTTGCGTCTGGTAGTCCACGTACGTCAGACCGAAACGCTGTTTGTATCCGTCGGCCCATTCGAAGTTGTCCATCAGCGACCACGCGTAGTACCCGGTGACCGGCACGCCTTCCTTGATCGCGCGCCCCAGCTCCAGCAGGACCCGGTGCATGTAGTCGATGCGCTGCGGATCGTGAACCTTCCCGTCCAGAAACACCTGATCCCGCGTCGACAAGCCGTTCTCGGTGATCGACAGCGGCAGCTTGTACCGGTCGTAAAAGAACCGCGGTCCCCAGTACAGCGCCGACGGCGTGATCGGCTGCCAGTCGACACCCGACCGCGGATATCCCGGTGGAACGCTCACCTGCGCCGGTTTGCGATCGTCGCCCTGCCGCCAGGTGTCCGCCTTGTAAATGTTCAGGCCCAGGAAATCTATTGGCTGTTTCATCTCGTCGAGATCGGTGGCTTTGAACACGGGCATGTCCTTGCCGTACAACTTCACGCCATCCTCGGGATAACGCCCCAGCAGCACCGGATCCGTCCACCAGCTGTTGTTCCACTGGTGCCGGTCGCGTACCGCGAAGATCGCCCAGCGGGCAGCCTCGACATCCTCGGGAGTCGCGCTGGCCGGTTGCGTGATCTGCGCGGCCAGGACGTAGCCGATCTTGACGTCCTTGGCGTCGCCCTTGACGTGTGCGCGCAACGCCTGCACCGCCCTGGCATGCGCACGCATGCCGTTGTGCGCGGCGGTCAGATAGTGGATGTCTTTCAATTTGTCGCCGGGCGCGTGCACACCGTCGCGATGACCCATACCAATGAAACACTGCGGTTCGTTCTGCGTGGTCCAGATCTTGATCCGGTCGCCCAGCTTGTCCGCCACCAACGCGGCGTAGTCGCCGAACCAGGCGGCGACATCGCGGTTCAGCCACCCACCGCGCTTGTACAGCTCTTGCGGAAAGTCCCAGTGAAACAGCGTGCACATCGGCGCGATGCCCGCCTTTTGCAGCTCGTCCAACAGCCGCTTGTAGAAATCGAAGCCCTTCGCGTTCGGCGTCCCCGTCCCCTCGGGAAACACGCGCGGCCACGACACGCTGAAGCGATACGACTTCGCGCCCAGCTTTTTCATCAGCGCGACGTCTTCCTTGTAGCGGTGGTAGTGGTCGCAGGCGACATCCCCCGTGTGGCCTTCGAAAACGGCGCCGGGCTTCTTGCAGAAGACATCCCAGACCGAGAGTCCACGGCCGTCCTCGGCCGCGGCGCCTTCTATTTGATACGACGCCGTGGCGACGCCCCAGGCGAAATCCTTGGGAAATGGCGAGCCGCCCATCGCGCGTGGCTTCGCCGCAACCGCGGCCGGATCAACGACGGGGTCGGCGGCCGCGGCCAACCGGGCGCCCGCGACGCCCAACAATCCCCCCGCCAAGGTTCCCCCCAGGATTCGACGGCGACTGACGCCGGTGCGCTGTTGATCGTGCGACATGGTGACGTTCCTCCCTGCTAATGATCCAGCGAATGACGCGATCGGAAGGCCGCTCTTGTACCATCGTTCCAGGCGCAAGATGAAGTCCGTCACCGCACCGTCGCCCAACCGAAGCTTGGCCACATTGCTGAGCGCCGTCATGCTTGCTGGCGCCTGTGCGGATGATCCGGCCGCCAGCGTTGGTCGGGTCGATGCGGGTGTTGGCGGCATGGATACTCGCGAGATCGATGCGCCCTTCGAAGGCCCGACCGACGTGAACGTTCCCCTCGACCTTGGTCCCCCACCGACGGAGCCCCCGCTGACCGTACCGACCTGCCCAACGGCGGGGAATGCCGGCGCCAGTTGCTGCGCTTCCGCACTGGGTTTCGAGGACGGCAGTACATCGCATTTCCTGCCACCGGCCTGCTGTCGGATGGCCCTGTCGAAACCCCAGGTGTCGTCGATGCCCACCGCGTGCGGAGGGTGGGCGTTGCGCCTCGACGCCGACTTCCAGGCCACGGATGCCAGCTCGCTGTGTGACCAACCGGACCAAGCCCCCTCGTGCGCCTTCCGGGAGGGTGAGGTGTCGCGAGGGGTGCTGGCGGCGCTGGATCTGACCGCGCTGACCGTGTCGGCGATGGTGTATCTGGATGGGCCCGCGCTGCCGGCCGCGCCCGTGTCTGCAAAACTGTTCGTGCTGGGCCGCGGTGGTCTCATCGAAGGAACCGCCCAGGCCCTTCCCCGGATCGGCGTCTGGACGCGGATCGACCTGCGGATCGCCGACGACGGCACGTTCCCCGGCGCGGACATCCGCGTCATCGGCGTCCGCATCGCGTTTCACGGCCAGGCGTGGACGGGTCGGGCCTACATCGACGAGATCACCTGGCGCTAGCCCTCGAAGCCGCGGGGCCGCCTCAAAGTGGTACCCTTGAACCGTTCTTGATTTGATTCGAGCCGCCTGCGGGAGGTGAACGATGATCCAGGCGATAACGCGCACGACGATGTTGGCGACGATCGGAATCGCGCTGCAGTTCGCATCCGCCTGCGGCGCCGGCGTATCAACCACCGGATCCGGGGGCGCACCCTCTGGCACTGGCGGCGCCTCCACCGCAACCGGCGGCAGCACGGGCACCGCGACGGGCGTCGATGCCGCCGCGCAGTTGTGCGTCGACACGATCAACATGTACCGCGCGACACTGGGCCTTACTCCCTACACCCGCTGGACCGAACAGGAGGTCTGTAGCTCGAACGAGGCCCTGTCCGATTCGCAGACCGGCACGGCACATGGCGCATTCGGAATGTGCAACGAGAAGGCCCAAAACGAATGCCCCGCATGGGGCGGAACCCTGGCCAGCATCGTTACCGGTTGCCTGAAGCAAATGTGGGACGAAGGCCCGGGCGCTGACTTCAACACCCACGGCCACTACATCAACATGTCCAGCACCAGCTACACCCGCGTCGCCTGCGGCTTCTCGACCGGAACCAACGGGAAGACCTGGGCTATCCAGAACTTCCAGTAGGCCCCGCCGCCTCGAACATTTAGGTGGCGAATGGGTGTCCGCGCCGGCGCGCGTAGGCGTCAAGGTAAAGCTGTTCGTATTCCCCGGCGGCGCGCGACCACGAGAAATCCTGGGCCATCGCCGTCCGCCGCATGCGTTCGATATGATCAGGCCGATCGAAGTAGGTCGACATCGCCCACCCGATCGTGTTGGTCAGGCCCGACACCGTCAAATCGCCGAACATGAATCCGGTTCCCGAACCCTTGGCTTCGTCGTAGTTCTGGACCGTGTCGATGAGCCCCCCGGTCGCGCGCACGATCGGCAGCGTGCCGTAGCGCAGGCTGTACATCTGGTTCAGACCACACGGTTCGAACCGCGACGGCATCAAGAAAAAATCGCTGCCCGCCTCGATCCGGTGGGCCAGACCGTCGTCGAAACCAATGTACGCGCGAAACTTGTCGCCTCGTTGATACGCCAGTGCCGCGAAGAATTTTTCGGCCTCCGGATCGCCCGATCCCAACAACACCACCTGCAAATCCCACTTCAGAAGCGTTTCCAGTGCGTGGGCCAGCACGTCGAATCCTTTTTGCGACGTCAAGCGGCCGATGACGCCGAACAGGGGCGTGCCCGGGCGGGCCGGCAATCCGACCTCGCGCTGCAACGCTGCCTTGCACGCGGCCTTTCCCCCCAAACGATCGATATCGAATGGCTCGGCCAGGTGGGGATCGGCGGCTGGATTCCATTCGTGGAAATCAATGCCGTTCAGAATCCCCCGAAGATCGGCCCGTCGCCCCGACAACACGCCGTCCAACCCGAATCCGTACTCCGTCGTCTGGACTTCGCGTGCGTAGGTGGGGCTGACGGTGGACAACATCGTGCTGTGGGCGATTGCGCCCTTCATCAGATTAACGTCGCCGTAGTGTTCGAATTCGCCGGGGCGGTAGTGCTCGCGGCCCAGGCCTGTGATGAACATCGACCCACCGTCGAAATTCCCCTGGTACGCCAGGTTGTGAATCGTGAACACCGACGCCGCCCCGTGCAGGGGTTGGGCCCACTCGACGGTGTTCAGATACGCGGGCGCCAACGCCGCCTGCCAGTCGTTGGCATGAACGATGTCGGGGATGAAGCCCAGCGCCTTGCACAGTTCCAGCGATCCGCGGGCAAGCAACGTGAACCGCTCCAGGTTGTCGGGGTACGCCTGGCCCGGCGGGCCATACAGGTACGGCCGATCGAAGAAGCGGTTGTACTCGAGAAAGTAGATGGGAACATCGCTGCCCGGTAGCCGGCCCAGGCGCACGCCAGCGCGAAGGGATCCTCCATACATGGGGACCGCCAACATCCCGTCGAGAGGCTCAAGGTCCGTCCACTTCATCCCCCCGTAAAGGGGCATCACGACGCGTACGTCGATCCCGCGCGCGTTCAACGCCTTCGGCAGTGCTCCCGCGACGTCGGCCAGGCCCCCAGTCTTGCGAAACGGCGCGACTTCGGACGCGATGAACAGAACCTTCAGCGGAGGCATCGGCGGCGGCGTTTATAACACCCCACGCGGTATCATCCGGCCGCGCCCACGTCGGCCGCGGCCGGGGCCGTCGGAATGGTGAACCAGAAGGTCGATCCCTGCCCCTGCGCGCTGTTGACGCCGATGGCGCCACCGTGCGCCTGCACCAGGCCCTTGGCGATGAACAGGCCTAGCCCGGAACCGTTCCCCTGGCTTCCCGGCACGCGGAAAAATTTCTCAAAAAGACCGGGTTGGTGCTCCCCCGCGATGCCCGGTCCCTGGTCCGACACCTCAAAACGAACCTGGGTCGGAGTCGCAATCTTGTGATCGCGGCGGTCATCGCCTTGGCCGGGTCTGACGCCGCGTACCCGGATGACCACGTCGGTCCCCGCCGGGCCATAGCGAAGGGCGTTTCCCAGAAGGTTCGTAAACACCAACTGCAGGCGATCGGGATCGGCGAAGATCTCGGGTACGCCCGCGGGCAGGTCGACCCGCAGCCCAACGCCCGCCTGCTTGGCGGCAGCCTCGTGGGCATCGACCGCCAACGCAATCAGCGCACCCGGATCGACGCGCCGTTTTCGCAAATCAATGCGCCCCGCTTCGATCCGCGACAGGTTCAGCAGATCGTCGACGATGATCTGCAATCGTTCGCAGTCTTCCCTGGCGGCGAACAACAGATCCGCCTGTTTCGGCGTCAAGGGCCCGACCACCTGTTCCGTGCATAGGTGCAACGCCATCCGAAGCGATGTGAGTGGCGTACGGAATTCGTGCGCGACCGTGGCAACCAGATTGTTCTTCAGCTCGTCAAACCGGAACAGCCGCGTAGCGTCCTGCAGGGTGATGGCCGCGCCCGTGACCGCACCCGCCTCGCCGTAGATCGGGGTCGCCCGCGGTAAGAAGATCCGCTCCCCGTCGGGAGTCGCGGCCACCCGTACCGCGTCCTCGAAGCCTTTCGACACGTAGGGTCCCTTGCCTCCCAGCGCGTGCGCGCGCAGGCGATCGACCACAGCCCGCACCGCCGGATCCGCGGCCACATACGGATCCGCCGCCGCACGGTCGGGATCTATGTTCAGCAGGCGGGTCGCGGCGGCGTTGGCCCCCTCCAACTGGCCCTTGCCGTCCAGCAGCAAGACCGGATCGGGAAGCCCGTCGATGGCCGCCTGCGCCGCCTGCTGGGCCTGAAGCAGTTCGCCCAGCGAACTTCGGCGATACGCCCCCAACCTATCGGCCATCCGGTTGAACTCGCCGGCGACGTCGACGATCTCGTCGTGACCCTGGACGTTCGCGCGCGCCAGCAGATCACCGTCGCCGAAGCGACGAACCGCCGCGCTGACGATTCCCAGCGGTCGCAACATGCGGGTGGTCAACCATGTCGACGCCAGCAGGCCCAAACCCAACGCCAACACCACGGCGACCAGGACCACCTTCTCGAACTGCTGGGCGCGGTCCTCGGCGCGCACGCTCTTGCGAACCATCGCGTCCTGGTTGACGGCCAGAATCTCGTCCGCAAGCTGGCGCACACGCACGAAGGCCGGCTCCATCATCGAGAAATAGTCTGCGTCGCGCTGCCCTTGTTCCTCGATGGTTCCGTACCATGTCAACCGGCGCGCGTATTCGGTCCAGGCTGCCCGCAGCCGCGTCGTCACATCCGACTCACCGCTCTCGGTGACATTGCCTTCTTGTACCGCCAGTTCGCTCTCGAACAAGACGCGATGACGGGCGATTCCCTGGGCCGCGTCCTTCGGATGCCCTGCCAGAATGAACACCGCGAAGCTGTCCAAGCGCTCCAGGGATTCCTTCATCCGCTGCGCGGCAAGAACGCTGCGGTAGTTGTCGGCCAGGATCAGCCGCGAACTTTCTCCCAAACGGGTGGTCACCACGCTGGACACGACACCCACGATCGCCAGCGCCAGCGCCAGGGGCGCCTGCGCCAGGACCAGTCTGCGCCGCAAGGTCATCGCGAGGCCTCCCCCTCCTCGGTCGCCACCACGTGCACGTCGATGCCCGCCGCCTCGCGAACCAGGCGCAGGGGAATCGACAATCCCAACGCTTGCTTCCACCGCGGCTGCTGCGACCGCCCCACCACGACGTGTCCGACGCTGTGTGACCGCGCAAAGTCCAAGATGGCCTCGACGGGATCCTTCTCCTTCAGGCGCACCACCTCGGCGCCCATCTCTCGCGCCAAATCGGTGTTGGCCATCAGGTGGCGCTGGGTCTCCGACTCAATCTGCTCGGGCGTCTCGCGCGGGGTTTCCACGAACACCACGAACCAGTCGGTCGACAAGCGTCCAGCCAACCGCGATCCCTTGCGAATCAAGGTCGCCGCGCGCGGCGATCCCGACGACAGGCACACCATGACCCGCGTGCGCGATGCGGTTTGTTCGATCTCTCCGTGCGCCGCGGGCGCCGCCCGTCGGACGGCCGCGCCGCGCTCGACGCTCTCGGCGACCTCGCGCAGGGCCAGCTCGCGCAGGTGCGCCAGATTCTCGTCGTTGAAGAAGTTCTCCAACGCATGCGACACCTTGTCGGGCGCGTAGATCTTCCCGGCACGCAAGCGATCCTGCAGATCCTCCACCGCCAGGTCCAGGTTCACGACCTGATCCGCCTGTTTCAGGAAAGCGTCTGGAATCGTCTCGCGAATGACGACGCCGGTCACGCGTTCGACCAGGTCCTTCAGGCTTTCCAGGTGCTGAACGTTGAACGCCCCAATGACGTTAATCCCCGCGTCCAACAGTTCGATCACGTCCTGATACCGCTTGCGGTTGCGACTCCCCGGCAAGTTCGTGTGGGGCAACTCGTCGACGACCGCCACCGCCGGATTGCGCTTCAGGATGTCGTTCAGGTTCATTTCCTCGATCTCGACGCCCCGGTATTCGACGCGGCGGCGTGGGATGACCTCCAATCCCTCCACCAGCGCGGCGGTTTCGGCGCGCCCGTGGGTCTCGACGAAACCAACCACGATATCGACGCCACGGCGTTTGAGAGCGTGCGCCTCTTCCAACATTCGGTAGGTCTTGCCGACGCCGGCCGCGAACCCCACGTACAGCTTCACGCGTCCGCGCTTGCTCCGCTCGACCAACTCCAGAAAGTCCTCGGCGCGGGATCTATGGGGGGTCGTCGGCATCGCGGATTTCAGACTTCACGGTATCAAGCAATCAAGACCCGTGCCTAAGCCCCGCCCGTCGGTGGCCCGTCTGATGCAGTGAATCAGCTCGTGAATCGACGTTCGCTGACCGCGGCGGCCGGAATCTGCCTGATCGTGGGTCTGCTGTCCGCAGGCCTGTGGTGGTCGGCGAACGAGGAGGCCCGAACGGTCCGCGCCTTGCCTCGGGACCAGCGGGCGCCGGTCTTTACCCGCACGCTGCAGAACCTGCGTGTTCTGTGTGAACCGGCGCCGCCCCGTTCGCTGCGCGATCACTGTCGCGACCAGGCCGGCTTTATCTTGAAATTCCCTGAGTGCGACGACTCCTGCCAGGAGATCGCGCGGCGCCACCTGACGATGCCGCAGCGGTGACCCTGCAATTCGCAACCTGGGGCGCGATCTCCGCCGCATTCTGCACGATCAAACGCCGGCCGTTCCCCAGAACGAAGGCCGCAACGCCCGACGCCGCCTGGCACGAACGATGCGTACCGACCAGTTCTGAAAGGATCGTCCTCATGTCCGACCTCGTATTCGTCCTGGCAACCAGCGTGTTTTTTGCGGTCACCGCGGTCTATGTCCGCGCCTGCGAAACCCTCTAGGAGGCAACCGTGACTCTCGACTACATCCTCGGCGGCGGGCTCGCGCTCGCTCTCACCGTTTATCTCGTCTACGCGCTCTTGCGCCCAGAAAGGTTCTAGAGGGGACTGCCATGACTGCCAACGGTTGGCTGCAAATTGTCGTTTTCTTCGGCGCGGTCGTGGCGATCACGAAGCCGATTGGGATTTACCTTCACAAAGTCTTCGAGGGTCCGCATCGCCCCTTGCCGCGCGTGCTGGGACCGATCGAGCGCGTGCTTCTGCGCCTGTGCGGCGTCAAGGGCGACGAGACCCAAACCTGGAAGGGGTACGCGGTGTACCTCCTGGTCTTCAGCGCGTTCGGCGTACTTGTGACCTACGCGATTCAAAGACTCCAGCACGTCCTTCCCTTCAACCCGCAGGCCTTCGCGCCCACGTCGCCCCATCTCGCGTTCAACACCGCCGCCAGCTTCACGACCAACACGAACTGGCAGTCGTACGGCGGCGAGTCGACGATGAGCTACTTCACCCAGATGGCGGGGCTGGCATGGCACAACTTCACCTCGGCGGCCGCGGGGCTCGCCGTGGCGCTCGTGCTAGCCCGCGCGCTGACCCGGCGTGCCTCGGACGGTGGGGGCGAAGGCCTGGGGCACTTCGTCGTCGATTTGATCCGCGGGATTGTCTATGTGCTGCTTCCCCTGAGCATCGTGTTCGGCCTCGCGTTCGCGGCGCAAGGGGTCATCCAGAACCTCAGCCCGTATCTGGCGGTGACGACTCTGGAAGGTGGCAAGCAAACGATCGCCATGGGCCCGGTCGCTTCGCAGGAAGTCATCAAGCAACTGGGGACGAATGGCGGGGGCTTCTTCAACGCCAACAGCGCGCACCCCTTCGAGAACCCGACACCGTTCATGAACTTTCTTCAGATGCTGCTGATCTTCATGATTCCAGCGGGCCTGACGTACATGTTCGGTCGCATGGCGCGGCAACAACGCCAGGGCTGGACGATCTTCGCGGCGATGTCGGTGCTGTTCTTCATCGGCGTCGCGGTCGCCTACAACGCCGAGTCTGGTACCAACGCGGCGCTGGTCGGATTTCCGGTCGACCAGAGCGTCGGCAACATGGAAGGCAAAGAGGTGCGCTTCGGGATCGCCAATTCCGCTCTTTTCGCCACCGTCACCACCGACGCGTCGTGCGGCGCGGTGAACGCCATGCACGACAGCTTCACGCCGCTCGGCGGCCTTGTCCCGCTCACCAACATCATGCTCGGCGAGGTGATATTTGGGGGCGTCGGCGCGGGGCTCTACGGCATCCTGGTCATGGTCTTGCTGTCGGTGTTTATCGCCGGGTTGATGGTTGGCCGGACGCCGGAGTACCTGGGCAAGAAGATCGAGGCGCGCGAGATGAAGGCCGCCATGCTCTACATTCTGGTCTTCCCTCTCATCATTCTCGGGTTCACGGCGTGGGCGGCGGTCTCAGGCTGGGGTCTGGCGGGCCTCAACAACGCCGGCCCCCACGGCCTCACCGAAATACTCTACGCCTTCACCAGCGGCGCCGGGAACAACGGGTCGGCGTTCGCGGGACTGACCGCCAACACCCCCGCCTACAACACGACGCTGGGACTTGCGATGCTTGGCGGTCGCTTCCTGATGATGATCCCGGTCTTCGCCATCGCCGGATCGATGGTCGAAAAAAAGACGGTGGCGCCCGGACCGGGGACCTTCCCCACGAATGGGCTCGTGTTCACCGCGCTTCTGACGTCGGTACTTCTGGTCGTTGGCGCGCTGACCTTCTTCCCCGCCCTCTCGCTGGGCCCCATTGCCGAGCACTTCGTGGCGCTGGCCGGAAAGACCTACTGAAATGGAAACCAACCGACAGAAAATCGATAGTCCCCGAACCGACGAGGCTTCGCGGTTCATGTCCCAAGCGGGCAAGGTAGAACACGCCGGTTCGTCGCGAGACGAGCGCGCGAAACCGCTCTCGCTATTCGACGGCGCGATCCTGAAGAGAGCCATACGCGACAGCTTCGTCAAGCTGTCGCCAAAGTTGGTCGCGAAGAATCCGGTCATGTTCGTGGTCGAGATCGGCAGCCTGCTGACCACGGTTTTGTTTCTGCGGGATGCGTTCGCCGCCGAGGCGCCCATGGCTCCGCTTTGGTTCACGGCCACCGTCTCGTTGTGGCTTTGGTTCACGGTTCTGTTCGCGAACTTCGCCGAAGCCGTGGCCGAAGGGCGCGGCAAGGCTCAGGCGGACTCGTTGCGCCGCCTGCGCACCGAAACCACCGCGCGCCGCCTGCGCAACGGATTGGCCGAGATGGTGAGCGCAACCGCCCTCCGGGTCGGCGACGAGGTCGTGGTCGAGGCCCGCGAGCTGATCCCGTGCGACGGCGAGGTGATCGAGGGGGTCGCGTCGGTCGACGAATCGGCCATCACCGGCGAGTCGGCGCCCGTCATCCGTGAAAGCGGCGGCGACCGCTCGGCGGTCACCGGTGGGACCAAGGTCCTCTCCGATCGAATCCTTGTGCGGATCACCTCGAACCCGGGCGAGACCTTCCTGGATCGGATGATCGCGCTCGTGGAAGGTGCCTCGCGCCAGAAGACACCGAACGAAATCGCGCTGCACATTCTGCTGGTCGGCCTGACCTTGGTCTTCCTGTTTGCGTGCGTGACGCTGGTGCCGCTCGCGCTTTACGGGCAAATTCAGCTGTCGTCGACCGTGATCGTCGCGCTGTTGGTGTGCCTCATTCCGACGACGATCGGCGGCCTTCTGTCCGCGATCGGAATTGCCGGCATGGATCGCCTGATCCGAAAGAACGTGATCGCCATGAGCGGCCGGGCCATCGAAGCGGCCGGCGATGTGGACGTGTTGCTCCTGGACAAGACCGGGACGATCACGCTCGGCAATCGCATGGCGACCGAGTTCACCCCAGTCGATGGTGTTCGCCTCGAGGTTCTGGCCGACGCCGCCCAGCTTTCGAGCCTGGCGGACGAAACGCCGGAAGGCCGGTCCATCGTCGTGCTGGCCAAGACAAAGTTTCACCTGCGCGGACGCGAGGTCACCGAGCTGGGGGCGAAGTTCATACCGTTCTCCGCGCACACCCGGATGAGCGGATGTGATCTGGACGGCCGCCAGATTCGGAAGGGGGCCGTCGACGCGATCTGCGCATGGGTCAAGGGGAACGGCGGCTCGGTTCCCTCGGAGCTGGAGGGGATTGCGCACGGAATCGCGAACGCGGGCGCGACGCCGCTGGCCGTGGCCGAAGGGCCTCGCATGCTGGGCGTGATCCGCCTGACGGATGTCGTGAAGGGCGGGATCAGCGAGCGCTTCGCGCGCTTCCGTGCGATGGGGATTCGGACTGTCATGATCACGGGCGACAACCCCCGAACCGCGGCGACCATCGCAAAAGAAGCGGGAGTCGACGACTACCTGGCCGAAGCGACCCCGGAAGCCAAGATGCGCTTGATTAAGGAGGAGCAAGCGAAGGGACACCTTGTGGCCATGACCGGCGACGGCACCAACGACGCGCCGGCGCTGGCCCAGGCCGACGTGGGGGTCGCCATGAACAGCGGCACGCAGGCGGCCAAGGAAGCCGGCAACATGGTCGACCTCGATTCGAACCCGACCAAGCTGCTTGAGGTGATCGAGGTCGGCAAGCAGCTTCTGATGACCCGTGGGGCGCTGACGACCTTCTCGATCGCCAACGACGTCGCGAAGTACTTCGCCATTTTGCCGGCGATGTTCATGGTCGCCTACCCGGAGATCGCGCCGCTCAACATCATGGAATTGGCGTCGCCGTCCAGCGCCATTCTCTCGGCGGTCATCTTCAACGCGCTCATCATCGTGGCGCTGATCCCGCTGGCGTTACGCGGCGTGAAGTACCGCCCGCTCGGCGCGGCGGCTCTGTTCCGACGCTCGATGCTGATCTACGGCGTGGGTGGAATCATCGCGCCGTTCATCGGCATCAAGATCATTGACCTTCTACTGTCCGTCTTCATCTGAGAGGGAATCCATGCGCACGATACGTATTGCTCTGCAAACCACCCTGGTCACTCTGGTCTTGACTGGGTTCCTCTACCCGTTGGCGATGACGGGTGTGGCGAAGGTCCTGTTCCCCGCCGCCGCAGCGGGCAGCCTGGTCACCGATGCCAAAGGCCAGGTGGTGGGATCGTCGCTGATCGGCCAGGTCTTCACCAACCCGGCATACCTTCAAGGTCGCCCTTCCGCGGCCGGCAGCGGATACGACGCCACCTCGTCCAGCGGGTCGAACCTCGGGACCACCTCGGCCAAGCTGCGCGACCGCGTCAAGGCGGACGTGGAGCGGCTGCGGAAGGAGAATCCCGAAATGACCGGGCTCATTCCGGCCGAGTTGGTGACAGCCTCGGCCAGCGGGCTTGACCCGCACCTTTCCCCTGCTTCGGCGGCGTGGCAGGTTGCCCGCATCGCGCGGGCGCGCGGGCTGGCCGCGGACCGCGTACAACAAGTGGTCACCGACGTGACCGAGGGACGCCAGTTGGGGTTCCTCGGCGAGCCCCGCGTCAACGTGCTGGGATTGAACCTGGCGCTTGACCGTCAGTTCGGCGCGCCGGCGCCCGTCAATTCGCCGGCCAAATAGTCGCGTGCGCCCAGGGGTGCCGCACCACAGACAAACGCACCGGAGATCGGGGGCACTTCCCGGGCCCGGGCGGGCTCCTGGGGGGTGTATCCTGCCGCGAGGAGATCACCACGATGACGACCACGTCCGGCGCGGGTTACGAGTTCACGGCGGAGCAAGACCGTACTTTTGCGGGGCTGGTCCGCAACCTGGCCCGATCCGGGGTGGTGGTTGTCCTGGCGAGCGCGATCCTCCTCGGCTACAACGCGATCGAGCACTTCGGTATCTCGCTCGGACACCCCCCGTCGCCGGGGGTTTACTACGTCGACCTCGCGCTCTGGTGCCTGATCTCGCTGATGGGCGGCGTTGTCGGTGTCCTCCTGGTGCGCGCGACGGCGGCGTTCAGCGCGTTGATCAAGACCCAGGGCAATGACCTCGAGCACTTGATGAGCGGCATGGCGCGGCTGCGCGACATCCTCGGCCTCATCTTCTGGGTCGCGACGGCCGCGTCGCTGCTGCTGGCCGTGAGCTTCAGCCTGCGCCTGGCCTACTCTTGAAACGGCTCGTGCCTCGGGACCCATTGGCGACGCTGCCGCCCGTCGACGCCGCTTTTGCTCGACGTTGCTCGTCGGTGACCCTATATTCCATACACGCGCCGCTGGTGCGCGCTCCCTCGGACGCCGGGGCATTCGCCTCGGCCCACGACTCCAGCAGAGAGAGACTCCTGATGCGCATTCCCTCGAACCTCATGATCGCGTCGCTCGCGATCACCCTGTTCTCGCAGAGCGCCTGCGACAAGGTCAACGAACGCTGGGCCACCACCGAGAACACCAACGTCGCGCTCGATTGGGACAAGGTGAACGAGGCGTACAAGTCGGCCGACGGTCCCGCCGATTTCGAAAAGCGGGTGAACGAGATCTACGAAGGCGACGAGGTGATCAGCATCTCGGTGCAGGATCTCGAGGGCAACGCCCAGGTCGTCACCGGCTTCTTCGACAAGGACAAGAGCGGTACGGTGCAGGAGGGCGAGAAGGTCTTCACCATCAAGCGCGGGGTGACCGGCGAAGGCACCGGGCAGTACCAGACGCAGGGCTACGGCGCGCACTACGGCTACTACCACTCGCCAATGATGGGTCTGGTATCGGGGATGATGATGGGCGCGATGATTTCCAGCGCGTTCCGCCCCAACTACGTACCGATGTACCATCAGCCCTACACCACGCCGCCCTCTCGGGTGGGGGAGTTACACGGTTCACGAAGCGCCTTTCGCTCAGCCAACCCGGGCCACTTCAAGCAACCGAAGATGTCGGGATCGAACCGCTCCTACGGCGCCAGGCCGGCTCGCTCCTTCGGCGGCGGGTTTCGATCGGGCGGCGGTCGCTTCGGCATCCGGCGCCGTCAGGTTGCCGGCCGCCCGCAGCGCCTGACCGCGTAGCCGTCTCCCCTCGGCGCATGAACCCGATCCGCGCGATCGCCGACCTGCCCTTCCTGCGACGCGAGGTGCTCGATCTTCTGAACCTTCGTCACCACCGCGACGCGCCCGACGTCGACTACATCGGCTTCGGCCACGCGTGGGTGGATGCCATTCGGCTCGAAGGACTCGAAGGAGAGCACGACGAGCCGATCGAGGTGCGACGTGCCCTGCTGATCGCGGTCCACACCACGAAGGATCCCGAGAAGCTGCCGGGCGACCTCGAGTTGGAATTCTTTGTACCCGAGGTGGGCGAGGACTACTCGGTAACGGTGCTGCTCTCGGACTTTTTGCGCGTCTGGCTCCCGCTGGTCCGCGCCGACGAACGGGCGATCGTGCTGGTGGTGTGCAACCCGAACCGGACCCCCCTCCCCGCTCCAGCGGCGGCTGCGCAGACGCCGTTTCATTACCCACTCGGCGACGTCGAGTCCTGGCTGGATGTCGCGGACGGCCACAAGGTCCTTCGCCTCGTCGCCGGCTCGTGGCGCTGCGCGGAGCGCGAACATGGATGAGCGAACAAAGCGGGCCGAGCGGAACCTCCTGTACGCCGGCATCTACGTGCTGAAAAAGATGGACCTCAAGCCCGAGGACGGTGGAATGGTGGTGCCGGTACTACTGCCGCACGAACTGGAGCCACTCGACCAGGTCCTGCAGGAGCTCGCGCTCGCGGACTTCGTGGCGATCAACCAGCGCAAGCAGCGCTGGGAAATCACCAAGCCGGGCTTCGCACACATCGGCGCGCTGATCGACGAGGCCGAGGCGCTGATCGACGAGTTCGACGACGTGGAGCTGCCGGAAATGCTCGCGGAGATGGGGCGCCGCCACCTCGACCCGTTCCGCGCGCGCTTCCTGTGGGGTTGGTACCAGGGCGAGTTCGACGACCTGGTGCTCTTCCAGCAACGACGGGGGGTGGAGCCGATCGAGCGTTCGTGGGCCGACTACCTCGTGAGCGACGCGTTCTACGACAACCTGGCGCTCGACACGACGGAATGATCAGGACGTCGGCGTGACCGCTGGTCGGTCAACAGACGTGCTCCCCGCGATTCGACGGTTGGCGGTTAGACTGCGTCCATGGCGCGCTTTTCGGTCCTGATCGTCGACGACGAGAAGAACATCCGCCACACGCTGCGTGTGTGCCTGGAATCTCTGGACGCCGAGGTGACCGAGGCCAGCTCGCCCCGGGCGGCTCTGGAGGCGATCAGCCGCGCTGTCTTCGACGTGGTTTTCTTGGACCTGCGACTCGGCACTGAAAGTGGTTTGGATCTGATTCCGCAGTTGCTGGCCGAAAATCCCAACGTCGTGATCGTGGTCGTAACCGCGTACGCGACCATCGAAACCGCGGTCGAGGCCATCCGCCGCGGGGCCTGGGATTATCTGCCCAAGCCCTTCACTCCGGCGCAAATCCGCCACTTGATCGAGAAGGCCGAGGCCCAGCGCTCGCTGTCGGCCCGCCTGGCCAGCCTGAAGGATCGCCTCTCGTCCGAGGCCCCCGACGTCGACTTGGGTTCGAACGCCCCATCCATGCAAGCCGTCCTGCAGATCATCAGTCGCGCCGCTACGGTTGACGCATGCGTCTTGTTCCGCGGCGAAAGCGGCACCGGCAAGGGGGTGCTGGCGCGCACGATGCATCTGGAAAGCAAACGCCGCGATCGCCCCTTCGTCACGGTGAATTGCCCCACCCTGACCGAGGACCTGCTGGCCAGTGAGCTCTTCGGGCACGCCAAGGGCGCCTTCACGGGTGCCGTCCGCGATCAACCGGGGCGCGTCGAAGTCGCCGAGGGCGGCACGTTGTTCCTCGACGAGATCGGCGATTTGCCCGCGACGCTTCAGGCAAAACTGCTGCGTTTTCTGCAAGACAAGAGCTTCGAAAGGGTTGGCGAGACACGCACCCGAAGGGCGGACGTTCGCATCCAGGCAGCCACGAACCGCGATTTGGACACGGACGTCAAGGCCGGTCGATTTCGCGAGGATCTGCTTTTTCGCCTCAACGTCCTGGAAGTGCGCGTCCCATCCCTGCGTGAACGCACCGAGGATATTTTGCCGCTGGCCCGTCGATTTCTCGCGTTCTTCGCGCGCGCGGTCGGCCGCCCACTCCCCCATTTTTCCCCGGCTGCCGAGAAGGTCCTGACGGCCTACGAATGGCCCGGTAACGTCCGCGAACTGCGCAACACGATCGAGCGGGCGATGATTTTATGGCCATCGGCGGTGGTCGAACCGGAGGCGTTTCCTGAACGGATTGCCGGCACGCGCGATCGCGGTCCCACCATTGGCGGCAAGTTCACGCTGGACGAACTGGAGCGCGCCCACATCGCCGCCGTCGTTGCCCGCTGCCCCACCATGGAAGAAGCGGCGGCGATCCTGGGCATCGACGACTCAACGTTGTGGAGAAGGCGAAAGAAATACGAAGCCTGAGCGTCATTTCCCAGATCCCCACGAGGTTTCGTGCGTTGAAGCTCCCCAAGGGGGTCCACAATGTCTCGAATGACGTCACACATGCCTCGTATCATGGCCGTACTGCTGGCGACCGGATCGGCTTCCATCGCTAAGGGCTGGCAACCGCCGCCGCCGCCAGGCACCACCCGCATCGCGATTGACGAAGACGTCGCGCGGGAACGCGGTCAATACGCGGCGGTCGTCCGCAAGGTCGCCGCGATGCCGAACAACGAACACGCGCAGAACATGGTCAACCGGTCCGGGCTGCAAATCCTGAACGTGTTGTGGGAGGACACCGGCCGCTGGCAAGGGTCGTCGATGGGCCCCAACATCAGCGACGTCACCATCGAGGTTCAAATGGAGGACGCCCGTGGGCGCACGCGCACCGCGCTGATGCCGGTCATCCGCCACGAAAACTTCACCGACAAGACCGGAGACATCGCTCTGGACAAACTGATGATCCCGGTCGGCAACCAGACCGGCGACGGTGCGTTGTCGTTCATCAGCTTGCGCGACTTCCTGGCCGAGCCTTCGCGTTTTATGACTCTTCCCGACAACGGCGCGATCAAGAACGGGACGCTGTTGGCCAAACGCGACGGGCATGCGCTGGTCAGCGCGCAGGCCACGTTCCTGCCGATCCCCATTCAGGGCAAGGCCACGTTTTGGCCGGTCATCTTCAACTACCAATCGTCGCGAAGAAACCCGGCGATCCTGACACTGCTGGTGACCCGCCAGGGGACCAGCGCCACCATCGTCGACAACGTCCACGACAGCGTCGGCATGTCCAGCGCCGGGCAGCGGCTGTTTTTCAACAAAGCCGGGCAGCGGACGCCGCTGACCGCCGAGCGCCTGTCCGACGTGAAGGCGTCCGGCGTTACCATGAACGGCGAATCCGCCGATTCATTGGGCGCGGACGCGAACCTGCTGATGATCATCCAGATCCCGCTGAAATTTCGCGCCCCACCCCGGCGCGCCTTCGCCCCGTCCAAGGATTCCGCGGGATTGGGCGGATTGGCCAAACCCATGGCGTCGGCTCCGGCCGAATCGGAGAAGAAGGCAAAGGGGAGCCGCGCGACGTCCGACGTCGAAGCCGCCGTACTTGGCCACGGTCCGGAACTGGGCCCGTTCACCGAGCTTGACGGTCTGACCATCGAACGTGATTCGCGCTTCCCGGTGCGCGTAACGGTGCAGTTCTATCAAGCGACGTCGAACGGCGTGCTGGCCGCGGCCGACGTCAAGAACCTGCGCACGCAGATCAAGAACGTCTATTCCATGGCGGACTACGTCGGCTCGCTGGTTGTTCCCTCGTCCGCCGATCGCACCCGTCCCACCAACTGGAATGGCGTTGGCAAACGCCCGCCGGGTGTCACGGTTCAGGACTTCCCGGGCCTGATGCAACGTCGGCAGGACCAGGGCGGCAAGCCGATCACGCCAGGGAACAAGGTGCTGCGCCCGATTCAATGACCATCGTGTCATAAAGTGCCTGATGCTCATGCGTGCGATCGTCTACGACAGCTACGGATCCCCTGACGTGCTTCACTTCGCGGACGTCGCGAAGCCGGCCCCGAAGGCCGATGAGGTTCTGATCCGGATCATCGCCACGACGGTGAACCGGACCGACTGCGGCTTCAGAACGGCGAAGCCGTGGCTCGTCCGGTTGTTCAGCGGGCTGCTGCGACCCAAGCGGCGCATCCTCGGCAACGAACTGGCTGGTGAGGTCGAGGCCATCGGGGCCGAAGTCACGACGTTCAAGGTCGGCGACCAGATCTGCGGGTTGACCGGCGACTTGTTCGGCGCGCACGCGGAGCACGTTTGCCTGCCCGCGAGCGCCGCGATCACGCTCAAGCCCAGTCACCTACGCCCCGAGGAGGCTGTCGCGCTGTGGGACGGCCCGTGGCTGGCCCTCACATGCCTGCGCACGGCGAAGGTCGCCAGCGGACAGACCCTCCTCATCTACGGCGCCTCGGGATCGATCGGCAGCTCCGCGGTTCAGATCGCCAAGCACCTCGGCGCACACGTGACGGCTGTCTGCGCGACGAAGAACCTCGATCTCGTAAAGTCGCTCGGCGCCGACGAGGTCGTCGACTACACGCAGACGGACTTCACCAGCCTCGGGCGTACGTTCGACGCCGTCATCGACGCCGTCGGCAAGTCCACCTTCGGCGCATGTCGGCGCCTGGTGAAGCCGGGCGGCATCTACGTTTCGACCGACCTGGGACCCTGGTGGCAGAACCCGCTTTTGCAGTTATGGACCCGCTTCTTCGGCGACAAGCGGGTCAAGCTGGCGATCCCCGACGAGCGACGCGCCCCCGAGGGTGTTCGCTATCTTGGGGAGCTCGCCGAGGCGCGGAAGCTCCGGCCCGTGATCGATCGAACGATGCCTTTCGATGCCATCGTCGACGCCACCCGGTACGTCGACACCGAGCAGAAGACCGGCAGCGTCGTCATCGTCATCGCCGACGATTCCGCCTCGCACCGACTTCCACCACTGGCTGCAAAGGGTTAGGCTTTTGCGCAGCAATGTCTCGCCAGCTCGGGAGCATGCCGATTAGGGTCCCCCCCCCAGGCAGCACCTTTCGAACATCCGTGGGTGTCCTGTTCTTTCTGGCCATCGGCTGCTCATCGCAATCGGCCGGTGGACCACGGGTCAGGACAGGAGGCGGCGCCGGATCGATGCCGGCCGCCGGCGGAGGATCGGGGCCGGGTTCGGGCGGCAACGCGGGCGGCACCGGTGGCCAAACGGGAGGTGTGAACGCGTCGGGAGGCACGACCACGGGAGGCAGTACGGGATCGGGCGGCGGTGCCGTCGGTAGCGGCGGTGGGATCGTGTCGACGGGTGGCGCCGGCAACCCCGGCAGCGGCGGCGCGGGAACAGGCGGCGTTGCGGGTGGCGCCCTCGGTGGCGCGACGGGCGTACCCGCAACCGGAGGTCGGGGCGGCAGTGCAGGCACGGGTGGTATTGCGGGACGTGGCGCCGGCGGCACCGCGGGAACCGGAGCCGGCGGCACCGTCGGTCCGCTTGTGCTCAGCGACGACGGCGGGTGGTGCTGGTTCGAAACCCCGCGCGCCGTCTTTCAAGGCAACCGCTTGATTGTCGGCTCGGTCGCGTCCGGCTGGAACGTCGCCGCGCGCCGTGGGGACATCGAGGCCATCGTGCATGATCTGGGATCCGGCACCACCAACATTGTCGAACTGCGCAATCAACTGGGCCTGGACGATCACAACTCGCCCGCGTTCCTGGTGCGACCGGACGGCCGTCTTCTGACGTTGTACGCGCGGCACGACACCGAGGACCATTTCTATTTCCGTCTGTCGACAGCGAACAACCCGCTGATCTGGGCCGCCGAACAGACCTTCACCCCCACCGCCGCTACGCGGGTCACGTACAGCAATCTGTTTCTCCTCACGGCCGAGAACAATCGTGTTTACGATTTTTATCGGGGCCTCGACGCCAGCTTCAAACCGTCGTTCGCGTACTCGGCCGATCTCGGTCAAACGTGGACCAGCGGCGGCATCGTCATCAACGTTCCGGCGACCGAGCGCCACCGCCCCTACACACGCTACGCGTCGAACGGCACCGACACGATCCACATCACGTACACCGAGGCGCACCCGCGCGATTTCGACAACAGCATCTATCACGTCTACTACAAGGGCGGAATGCTGTATCAAAGCAACGGAACCGCGATTCGCGGCCTTGCGGCGGGCCTGACCAGTCCCAACGAGGGTACCCGCATCTTCCAGGGCGATGCGGCCAATGTGGCCTGGACCGTCGACGTCGCGCTTGATCCGATGGGTCGACCGCACACCGTGTACTCCGTGCAGATCGGTTCCGCGGGCCTGCCCACCGGACAGGGCGGGACCGACATGCGTTACCGTTACGCGCGCTGGGACGGCACGGCCTGGCGCGATCGTCCGCTGGCGTACGCGGGCACGCGCCTCTACGCGGGCGAGGACGACTACACCGGTCTTGCCGTGCTGGATCCGACCAACGCGTCGGTGGTCTACATCTCGACCAACGCCAATCCCACGACCGGGGCGGCGCTCACCAGCACCGCCGATTCCCGCCGGCACTACGAGATCTTCCGCGGCAACACGACCAACGGCGGCGACACCTGGACGTGGACGGCGCTCACCAGCAATTCCACGCTGGACAACCTGCGCCCCATTCTGGTCGCCGACGGGGTCGGACAAAAAGCGCTGGTGTGGCTGCGCGGGACCTACCGCTCGTACACCGACTACCAGCAGCAGGTGCTGGCGCTGTTCTGGCGCGAGTAACCAACTTAGCTGGCGTAGATCCGGTAGTTGATGTGCGGGAAGATGTTGTCCTGCGCGGCGATCTCCGCAAGGAACCCCGGATCCACCGGCTGCCCGGCGGCAAGCGCGTCGTACAGGCGATTGAATCGAACGACGTGTTCGTTCAACCGGCGCGTGGCGTAGGGAACCGTGGTTCCCGTCGACATGATGAACGTCCAGTCACTGGACTGCGCCAGCATCAATTCACGCGCGGCCTGATTCAACGCGCGCTCGGTCGCCGCGTCCGGCGGCGCCGGATACTTGCGCGCCAACTCGACCATCCGTTCACCCGCCGCGTGAATGTGCCGGTACGTCCAAGCGTTGGTTTCGTTCAACCACTGCTCGTTGTAGCCCTTGGCGCCCCACGACGACGCGCAGGGCGTCGCCATCTGGCTGGTCGGATGCCGTTCCAGGTAATCGCCCGGCGTGATCGGCTGAATCACGGACTGATCGTGGTGAAGCTGGCGAAACAGATCGCCCAGGAACATCGGGCCTTCGTACCACCAGTGACCGTACAGTTCGGCGTCGTACGGGCTGACGATCAGGGGCGGCCGATCGCTGGGAAAATTGCCGCCGGCCACCAGACGCTCCGCCTGTTTTTCCATGTTGCCGCGAAAGTGGGACGCGTGCAGGCCGACCTTGCCGCGCGCGGCGTCCGGATCGTAGACCCATTTGTCGTGCAGCTTGTCGTGGGTGATCGCGTGGTACTTGAACCCGGTCGCCATCCGGTGACCTTCCGGATGGACGTGCGGCCCGATGTATTCCATCGGCAGGTCGAACCCAATGTCGCGATAGAAATCCCGGTAGTGCGGATCGCCCGGGTAACCGTGTTTGGCGCTCCACACCTGTTCCGACGATTCGGTGTCGCGGCCGAACGCGGCGACGCCCGTCGGACAGTACAGCGGCGCGTACACGCCGAACACTGGCCGCCGATCGGCGAACAGGATCGCGTGGGTATCGACCATGAAATACCGCACCGCCGCTTCGCGCAGCAGCTCGTCCACACCGGGGACGTAACCACATTCGCCCAGCCACATGCCCAGCGACCGGCGGCCGAAGTGCCGTTCGTACAGATCGGCCGCCGTATGGACCTGGGCGCGCAAAGCCGCCCAGTTGCGATCCAGAAGGGGGAAAAACGCGTGCGTCGCGGTCGACGTGATCACCTCGATGCGACCCGCGTCCTGAAGCTGACGAAACGCCTGCACCAGATCGCCGTCGTGGCAACGCCAGGTGTGCCGCAGACTTTGAAACCGGTCGCAGTACATTTGCGCCAAACGGTGGTACTGCGGCTCGTGCCGCGTGCGCTCCAGCTCCTTGGCACCCAGCGCGATCAGGTCATCCAGATATTCGGCATAACGTTCCTTCAGCAGATCGTCGGTCAGCATCGTGATCAGCGGCGCCGATAGGGACACCGTGCAGCGATACGGAACGCCGTCGGTGATCAACCCTTCGAAGATCTGCAGCAGCGGCAGATACGTCCCCGTGATCGCCTCGTACAGCCATTCTTCCTCCATCACCGTCGGATCCTCGGGATGGCGTACGAACGGCAGGTGGGCGTGAAGAACCAGAGAAAAATAACCGGTAGGCATCATGATCCCTTGCGTGACGATGGGGCGGCGTTTTCTGAAACGGCACCGACCGGCGGCGGTGGATAGATGCTTGCGCCGGTGCGCGCGGGTGGCCGCGGTGCGACGCCGAACGCCGCCGTCGGTTCCAACGGTCGACCCAGACGCTGCTCGCTGGCGCCCACGAACCTCCGCTCGCTGGCGCCTCGCCTCACCAGTTCGCTCGACCCCGCAAGCATCCTCTCGCTGGCGCCGCCCAGCCGCGTTTCGCTGGCCTTCAAGAAGAAGACCTCGGACGATCCGCCCAGGCGCAGTTCGCTGCCGCCCACCCAGCGCCGGTCGCTGGCTCCCATCATCCGCTCGCTGGCGCCACCGGTGACGCCGCCGCCAAAACCGTCCGCCGCGAATTCATTCACCTCGTGCCCCGTAACCTCGGCCCACGATCGATAGACCTCCCAGCGCGACAGGATCACGCGCGATTGCTCGGCGCCCAGGCCCCGAATCACGACGTGCCACGGGCCGTATACAACGTGCGTGCGTCCACCGAGGCGAAACATGCGGGTCTTTCCCGCGAACGCCTCGCGCACGGGCTCCGGAACCTCCACAGGATAGGGAAATGGTCCCGACTCCCAGGACGTGATCGTGGCCGGCTCTTCCCAGCGAAACCGGCGATGGGCTTCGGCGATTTCAGCGTGTTGAACCTCGCGCCATTCGTGGCGTTCCGTGGCGCCGGTCGCGACGCGAACCGTGTCTTCCCAAGCGGCACTGTCTTCCGGTCGCGGGGCGCCAACTGCGGATCCCAACGCCGGCGCCGACGTCGATCGAACCGGACGCCCCAGCTGGCGACCCCCGGAGCGTTCCACCTGGCCGGTCGCCATGCGCACCGTCAACCACTCGGGCTCGGTCGCGGGCGCCGGCTCCCGGCGGGGAAATTCGACCCGAGCGGATCGCGCCACCTTGACGAAATATCCTTCCTCCGACTTCAGACCAATCTCGACGATTAACTCGGAAGTCGGTTTGCCAATGGGGAAAAACCACTGCCGATCGCCGCGTTCGACGCGATGATCGAAACTGCCGTGCGCGTTCGTGCCGTCGAAAATGCGCCCAGTCGTGTCGTAGACGCGCAGGTTCAACCAGGCCCCTGCCCCGCCCTGACCCAGCTGTGTCCGCGCCTTCGCGATGGATTCGTCCCGCACTTCCCAGTACGCGAACAGCCGATCCGGATCGATCGGCATCGCGGTTATGCGATCGCGCCCGTATCCCCAGGGTATTTCCTTCGAGGTGCCACGCGCGATTTCGCGGGACTCGTCGGACTGGCCCCGCCCGGGCTCTCCGACCTCGAATTTGTGAGACAACGCCGCGTGGTCCACAGGGGCTAAAGCGTCCGCTGCCGGCGAGATCACCAGCAAGGCCTGCCAGGCCTCCCAAACCAACGGAACCAGGGCTTCCTTCTTGATCTTGGGCGGAGGTGACAGCCCCATCCTCTGCGCGGCATCGGCAAGCTGGCGCAGGGTCAGCTTCTTCAGCGACGCCGCGGTCACGGACGCGGGAGGCACCTGCTTCGTATCCTTGGCCTTACCACCAAGCAAAACCGCAAGCTCGGTTACAAGATCTGGTCCCGTGGACGGTTGGTCTGGCATCTCGGCCCCTACGTTATCCAACATCGAGGACCTTGCAGGTAAATTCGTTGTTTCGAATCGGACAGGACCCGGGGCGGCCACTCCTCCGACTCCGATTCGATGGGCGCCTGATGGACTTAAAGGCAGCAGAGCGTCTGGGCACCGGTCGGTGTCAACGCCCCTGATACCGCGGTAGACGCCTGGCAGGTCGGCGCCACGGCCGTCCCGGAAGTCTGCAGCCCTGGGTGATAGACACCGTTGGGAAAGCACCGGTTGGGCATGGTGGCCGAGAGATAACCGACCGACGACGACGCGGTTGGACACGTGTAGTCGCTACCCGCGCCAATCAACATCGAATTGCAGTTCCCGCCGGTCGGTGTCCCGCACGCACAGGCGCCGCAGACCCGCGTATCCGTGAACCCCGTGGACCAGGCAGTCTGGCGCAAGCCGGCGGGACACATGCGCGCGCCTTCCAGCAACAGGCAGGGCGCCGTCGCCCCCACCGTGCGCGGAATACAGGCCTGGGCCGCGCCGCAACCTCCACCTACCGCGGGCAGACCGCAAAATTTGGTACTGGAACCCCACACCGGCGTTCCCTTGGCCGGGGCTCCGGACGGCAAACAGGTGCCCGTCGGCGTGCCCCGCCAGGGCCCCATGCGCATGCCGTAGATGGTTCCGAAGGACACGTCGGACCAGGGAACATTCCCGACGCAACCGCTTGCCGAGCTGATTGTCGTGACCAGTTGGCCTCCGCTGTTGGCGGTGCATTCAGGGGAAGCGGACGTGTAGTAGCCATAGATGTCCGCGCTACAGGTCAGTCCGGCGCTGCCCTGCATACATGAACAGCCCGTGCATCCCGCGGCTGTCAACGCGCTTCCCAGCGTGATGAAGTTGGCTGCTCCGGCGGGACAGGCGACGGAAGGCTGCACAGAGGCACCGACGGTGCCGCCCGTCGGATCAATCGGTACACATTGCGCCGTCGCGGAGCAGCCCGCCATGTCGGCGCAGTCGGTGAAACCGTTGCAGTCGTCGTCAAGGTTGTTGAAGCAATTCTCCGCCATATTGGTCGCCACGCAGGTGCCCCCGCGACCACCGCCGCCGGCCATGCCGCCTCCGCCTCCTCTGCCGCCTGTCACCGCCCCACCGGTCGCACCGCCACCGGTGCCACCCCCGCCACGGCCCGCCGTAACACCTCCGCCGGTGCCACCGCCCCGACCGCCCGTCACGCCTCCGCCCGCACCCCCGCCGGTCGCACTTCCACCGGTGCCACCGGTCGCGCCTCCACCGCCGCCGCCACCGGTCGCGCTACCGCCGGTACCACCACCAGCGCCACCGCCACCGCCCGAACCAGGCGCACCCGCGCCACCGCCCGTGCCCCGACCTCCGGTGCCGGAGGGACGGCCGCCGGATCCCGCAACCGCATCTGCACCAGCATCAACACCGCCAAAATCGAACTCGATCGATGTGCACCCAGGCGCCAGGACCGTTGATACCGTGCGCGATCCCAACACGACGGATGCTTGCGCCAGCGTGACCACGATGGTCACCGCCGTGTCGGCCGGATATCCCGACGGGAAGGTAACCTCAAAGCCGCCGCTCGCGGCTCCCGAAAGCGCCACCACTTTCTGCCTGGCCACCTGCCCTTCCACCGTGACGTCGATCGTCAGGCTGTCGGCCGATCCATACGGTCCCAGGCGCAACGACGCGAACACCGTCCCCTGCCGACAGGGTCGCGTGTTGCCGCAACCGTCCGCGACAAGAACCGCAACGACCCCCAGTAACACCAGCGCGAAGTTCGCCGCCGTCAGGCCATGTCGTCCGGTGCGGTTCATCAGTTCCCCGCGATCACGCCGAACGTCGGCTTCGGATCTTTGTCCCCGCTGGCGGCGACCAGGATCGCGATGGTGCCACCGACCACCACAGCGCCGACGGCGGCCCAGAACCAGGGTCGGCGCAGCAATGGCCGCTGCTCCCTGTCGGACGGGCCAACGGATTGCGGAGTGGCCACTACATCCACGTGAATGTCGGCCGCGGGCACGCCCACCACATTCGGAGGCGGCGCCGGCGGTGCCGCAGCAGCGGGGTCCTTGATGGCGAAGGTTGGTGCGGGCGTCGGTGCGGGTGGATGCGATGGCGCGGGCGCTGGTGACGGAATTGCGGTTGTCGGGACCGGCGCCGGATGCGTCGACGATCGCGAAGTCGCCGCCCGTTCAGCGGAGACCTCCAGTTCCAGATTGTTCAAATGACTGCGCGCGTCCTCGGCGTTCGGGGCGTCGCCGTAGAGGCGAACGTAGTTCCGGTACAACTCGACCGCGCGCGGCTTGTTCCCTGCCAGTCGATACGACTGCGCGCAGTTGTACAGCAGAGCCGGATCGGGACGCATGCGAAACGCGGCCTCGTATTCCACGGCGGCATCGGCGTAACGCCCCAGGCCGAAGGCGGCTGTCGCGCGATCGTAGTGTTTGCGCGCGTCCTCCTTCTGGGCGCGCGCGGGCGGGGGGGAAACGACAAAAACGGCGGAACACAGTGCCGTCAACAAGAACGTGCGCGTTAGCCAAACCTGCATGAACAACGGTCAGGTTATCACTGCCTTGGCCCCGAATGACAATCGCGCCCCATCGTCTGGGTGCCCCCCCCCGCGGCGACACCTTGCACACCACGCTTGACGACGTTGGCGGGATGGCCTAGGTAGATTTCCGTTTTCGGGCGTTTAACTCAGCGGTAGAGTGCGACCTTCACACGGTCGAAGTCGCAGGTTCAATCCCTGCAACGCCCACGACAGAACGGCCACCGGCCGACGTCGGGATGGCGTCCAAGGCAGCGCTGCCGACCAGCAGCGGGCGGACGGTCGTCAAGCCGCCGTAGTTTCCCAGGTTCCCGAGTACGGGATCGCCCACCAGGTTCGTTCCGCCCTCAGCGGACGTGGGAACACATTGGCCGAGCCCGTCCTGTCATCCAGCAGGTTGTAGGAGGCGCTGAAACTTGGATTGTTGACGGTGATGTACACGTTGTGGACAGGCTGGATGTGACGGAGATGCGCGCCCGGGCATAGAGGCCGCCGCCGTTGCCGTGGCCATGAATAGGAATGGTTGTCGCTCCTCAGACCCGTTCGACTTCTGAATCGCCCGATCAATCATCTTGCATCTTGTTTGGTGGCATCGAGAATCCGTGGGCAGGATCCCTGCAGAGCCCGCAGCAGCGCATCTGAATCGATGTGACCGCCGAAAATAGCGACCGCCTCATCGACCGCAACGCAATCCGACGCCCCCCCCGCCCCGACCCCGTCCGATCTCAGAATGGTCAGCGCGGTTCTGGCCGCGGTCGCCAGGACTGAATCATCCGTGCCAGCCAACTCGAACAGCACGGGCATGGCCGCCGCGTGCCGACCAAGCGCCAGGCCAAAGACAGCCGCCACCCGAACTGGTTCGGGCCGGGCGGGATTCCGGACCACCGTTTTCAGCAGTAGCTCGTCCCCGGGCCCACCCACCCTACCAAGACTCAGGCAGGCGACGACGGCGGCGTCCGTCGCCCCAAGGGCGATCTCGTCCCTCGCCATCTGCACCGCCACGGGTCCACCCACACGACCCAACGCCCACAGAAGCGGCAACTTCAGAGTCGGTCTCGCTTGTTTGGCGACGGCATACACAGCGGGCCGCGCGCGTTCATCCCCAAGCCGTCCCAAAGCAATCAGAACGACAGAATCAAGGTCGTCCCTCGAATAAGCCGGGGGATGGGATGCTGATCGTGGACTGGAATCGGTTGCCCCGATGTCAGGAACGACCACGCGCGCTAGGTGCGGAATCGCCTCGGCGAGGCCCAGCATCCCCAGAACCTCGATCGCCCGCGCATCGGCCTCGGCATCCGGCTCACTGACCAGATCGATGAGAGGACGCAGGCCTTGCCGCGCGAATCGTCGGAGGTTCGCCATGGACGCAGCATCATCTCGTTGCTTTCGGTATGCGGGCGGCACCAACCGTAGGAGCAACGACGCCAACACGCGCCGTCGCGCCTGGCCCCCTGGTGCGCCAACATTCAGATCGACCGATCCCGCAAGGTACCTTTCCAGTTCCTCCAGCGTACCGCCGGCCTCCTCAAGAAGGATGGCTCGCCGACCAACCTCCGCGAGGATCTCGTCGTCCACGGCATCGCGCAAAGCCTGTCGCAACAACGCCCGCGGTTCATCAACCTCCCCCGTACGCACCAGCAGCGCGGCCAGTGCCAGCGTGGCGGAAGAATCGCGATCGGTGTGGATCAACCTGCGATACGTCGCCGAAGCTTGATCGAGACGACCAAGTCGTTCCTGCACTTCGCCCAGGCGCATCACCACACGTTGGTTTCCGGGAGCGTCCGCGGCCACCCGTTCGACAAACAGGTGTGCGCGCTGGTCTTCGTATCCCGCGAACGCGATGTCGACCAATTGCAGGTCTGTCTCCGCGGCACGCTCCGGAAACTGGCGGGACAACTCCTCAAGCCAATACTTCGCCTCGTCGGAGCGACCCACCTGTCGCAAGGAGCGCACCAAGAGCACCACCAAATCCGCCATCGCCGTTGGCAGGGGAGCGGAGCCTCCCGGTGACCAGGTACTTGGGGATGAAGCGCGCGCGCGCGGGCCCCTGGGGCCTGCGGAGGGAGAGGCGCCTCGCGGCACTCCGCTATTTGGCGGCGCGTCGGGAGTTTCCAGCGGAGATCCGGGGGCTGCGACCGGCGACGCACCATCGTTCCCCGACAGGGCGCCCTTCATGACGGCGATCGCCGCATCGGTCCTCCCGACGCGCAGCAACGTCTCGACCAGGAACGTCAGTGCCTCGCGCTCGGGGCCGTCCTGGCCGATGGCCCGCTCCAGTTCTCGCACCTGTTTGTCGACGCGCACGATCCCCTCGCGAACCCAAATGGCGATCAGGCGAGAGCGCGCTTCCTGCCGCTCCGACGCGTGCGCGGGACCTCGCGACAGATCCAAAACGGCCTCCCATTCACCCTCTGCGTCGCGTGAACGTCCATGGCGTTCGAGAATGGTGGCCAACAACCGACGGTACCGCGCCCCCCCCGGAGACAGCGCGATGGCTGCCCGCGCCGATACCAGCGCCTCATCCCGAAAGTCATGGTCGCCAAGGATCTCCGCCAGGCGCGCATGGGACTCGGCTGGTCCCGCCCCCCTTCGAAGCAAAAGGCGCCACGTGTCCAAGGCCGATCGACGCTGCCCGCGCTGAAACCGCAGCTCGCCCAAGGCTATGATGGCCACCTCGTTGCGTGGCTCTCGTCGCAGCAACGCCATCCAACCACGCTCGGCCCGCGAATCGTCTCCCCATCGGCCTGCAACCTCAGCCAGCGCTCGATACGTCGCTCCCCCACTGCCCCGACTTGCGAACACGCGGTCGAAGATCCGCCCTGCGACATCGGCGCGCCTGAGTCGCCACAATCCGTCCAGGGTCTCGACCACCACGGCGCTGTCAGCGCTTGCCCCTTTCGCAACCGCTTCAAACATCTCTTGGTAAAGCCGCACCAGTTCCATGGCGGTACCGATTCGGCGAGCGACGTCGATTCGGCGCCGGTGCAACTCGACGTGTCGCGGTAGTCGTCGAATCGCTTCGTCCAACGCCGTCCAGGCTCCACGGAGATCGCCTCCCTCCTCCGCGACGCTCGTCCGTGCCATCCATTCAATGCTGTCACGCGGGTGAGCCAGTTCGGCCTTGATGTCGTCGAGCACTCCGCGGCGACGCGCGATTTCGATCGACTTTGCCCACAGTTCGCTCCGCAGTTCTCCACTGGCGCTCCGGATCCGTCGCCGCGCGCGTTCCAACACCAAAGCGGCGCCATCCGGATCGCCGGCCGCAACCCGAAAGTTTCCTTCGGCCAGAGCCCATCGGGCACGATCGTCATCGGAGCGCGGTACGAAACCAGATCCTCCCGCCAGAATGTCGGCAGCCTCCGCGGGATGGCCGGAACGACCAAGAGCCAAGGAGAGATCGAACATGGCGTTGGCGCTCGGCCGCGTACGCACCCACGCCCTGCGGGCCACGACCTCAGCTTCGATATCCCCGACAGCAACGGCTACCGTAATCAAGTCGCGTGCCAGGGCGTCGGTTTCGTGCGTGCCCCGGGCCAACGCCAACGCGGCCCGCAACTCCGTCACCGCGGCAGGACCGTCACCTCCCCTGGCAAGAGCGCTACCTCGTCCCCGTCGGGGCGCGATCATATCGGGTAACAACTCCTTCGCTTTCGCGAACGTCGCGGCCGCCTCCGACCACCGATGCAACGCCAAAAGAAGTTGCGCGTAAGCAAGTTGAGCGGCGTAGTCACCTGGCTTGGCGGCGGCACGCTGTTCCAGCCGCCGTTGCAGCGACCGGATCTGGTTGCCGGAGAGCCCACGAAGTTGTCGGGCTATCTGTTCACCATCAGCCGGCCGTGCGCCGAGCGCCCGTGCCTTCCTCTCCACCAATCCCGCCGAAGACCGACGGACCTCCCAGTCCGCAAACGCGCTTCCATGCACAACACACGACAGCGCCACCAGAGCGATGCAAATCCGCCGCACGGTCACCCGCGTATACGCGCTCCAGCGAGCAGAACAGCCCGTCGCTACCACCAGAGCGATGGAAATCCGCCGCACGGTCACCCGCGGAGCATACGATCCTCCCCACGATCCGCCCTATGCGCGGCGGGACCTGCCCCAGCACCTATGTTCGCCTGGACCACGATCCACACGCCAGCTACGACCACACGCCATCGGCTACCTAATCCTCAATCCGTAGGCGAGGGTGGGCCATCCACCACAACGACCCGAGTCGAGAAGCAGGGACAGCAGCAAACCGGATTGCTGAATCTCACGCATAGAAACGGACGACCCTCGACCCTGCACCTTCGCAGGCAAACCGGAGCAGCGGAATATCAACATCGAAAAACAAACGACCCTCGACCCTGCACCATCGCAGGATCGAGGGTCGACCGAGGTGAACACACGTATCCCGTCAGCCAGCGGAGGCACACCGAAACGAACGGCGAACCAGAACGCCGCAGGCTCAGATCGCCGGCTGCGCCGTGGCCGGGAACCGCCGCGGGCGCTTTCGGTCGAAGACGAACTCCCGCAAAAGTCTCTCGTGCTTACCGGCCATGCCCGTGAATGTGAGGCCGCTTATGTGAAAATCTTCATTCATGGCGTCGAATCGAGGCTCGGCGCGTGCCCAGACGATCTCCCCGGTGCCCGGAATCTCGAACTCGACCGAGACCACGCGACTTAACGGAATGCTGGGCTCAAGCAGCTTCTGAATGAGCAGCCCGGTTGGACTGATGTTCGTTGCAAGTGCCCGAAAGGCGAGGTCGCGAACGTACTGATTCAAAAACATTTCCACCCGAACCCGAGGAGCGAACCGCCGATCCATCGCCGCCCTGATGTAGTTCATGTAGGATATAGTAGGTAAACAACTTACCTTGGTCAAATTTTCCTACCTGGTGCAAGAGAATTGCTTCCCGGGGCCTCGATCGGGACTCGAGGCCTGCAAGAGATGCCGGAACTCAGGCCCTCGAAATGCCAGAACTCGGGCCCTCGAAAGTTGCAAGAACTCGGGCCCCTTGAGAGATGCCATACTCAGGCCCTCGAGAGATGCCAGAACTCAGGCCCTCGAGAGATGCCAGAACTCAGGCCCTCGAGAGATGCCAGAACTCAGGGCGGTCGGGAGAGGCCCAAATGGATCTCTGCTTCGGTCAGGCGGGTCCCCAAGGACCTTCCGCCCCGTGAAACATCGCCAGTTTAGGCGATTGGGATCACTTCAGCTCTCGCGCCGCACGCGCAGGAACGACAGTACCGATTCCTTCACCGAAACGGGAATACTGGTGCTCAGAGCGGCGCGCGATACCTCAGGCGTACGTCTGTATGTCTCGAAGAAGGTGACGCAGTCCGGGCATTGTCCCAGATGCCTTCGAAAACGAACCTGCTCATCGTCGGGCAGATCCCCTTCGAGGTAGTCCACGCAGTAATCAATGAGCTGTTGGCAACTAATCACAGTTGAGGTTCCGCCCGTGTTTCGATGGCCACGGTCGCCACCGGTTACCGAAATTATTACCCGCGGATGTGCAGTGGGAAAGGACAACTTTCGAACGGTTCCGATATCCCGGGATGCAAGGGATCCGAAATCCGACCCAGAATGTCGGGCAAACTACTCCTTCGACCTACCCTGCCAAGGCGACTGAGTCTAGCGGCCAGGCCGAGGCAACCCGAGGCGGGCCCAGGAATACCTTCGCCGGGGTACTGGAATCCGCCGATACCCGGGCAGCCAAGCGCCTCTCGTCCCAGCGGCGCAATGGCATTCTGGAGCCGGAACGCGATTCCGTGGATCCCAAGCATATCGGCGACCTGTCGTGCTGGTTTCGTGCGGAGAGTCCAGCGGCTCTCTCCGAAAGCACCGCGATACGTCCACCGCTCCGACTGGCGCCCCAGCAACGCGTGTTGCTCAGCGCCGCCGGCGTGACGCCCCAGGCTCGAATCCAAATCGGTGCCGGGCGGTTGGCCGGGAGCGAGATTCATCTCGCTCTGACAGGCACCCGTATTGAAGCTCAGCTCTTGACACGAAACGAGACTTCGCGGCAAACGCTGGTTGCGGCTATGGATGCGGTTCGTGAAAACCTCCGAGCGCGGGGACGGGTTGTGGGACCTGCCTCGGAGGGTAACCTCCGCTCCTTGCTTCATGAAGATTCTCGGCGGCACCATGCCGGCACCGGATCCGGAAGTGGAGATCCGGTCTGATGGTCCGGCCCTTCAATCTGGATGGGTTGGCCCGTGTGTCGGGAGCCAACGCCGATGTGATTCGCTCCGCCGCCGCGCGCCTGGGAGATTCTGATCGGCGCCTTGAACTGAACCTGCCTCCCTTTGGAACGATCTCCCTGAGATGCCTCGACGTCACGGCCCCCTGCCAACCGGACAAAAGCGACGCTACTTGGCCGCTTTCGCGCGACGGCGACGAAGGGCGCGGAGGGTACGTGGTTCTCGATAGCCTTGCGGCCCTGCGCATCGTGTCCGCAACGTTGGGACTGCCCAGTCCCCGCTCGCTTCGTTCCCTCGGCGCAGCCGAACGGGGAATCGTCACCGCGACGATAGCGGCGTTCCTTCGCGCGGGCGCGCGGGATGTCAGCATTTTCTCTGGCTTCAGGAGCTGGCGGCCCGAGGGCCTGGCGCGCCTGACGATCGGGATCGACTTTGGTGCGTTCTTCGAACGCGTTCGGGTCGATGTCCCACCGGTATGGCTCCCTTCGAGGACAGGTACTTCCCTCGTTGCCGACGCGACCCGTCGTCGGCTCGACATTCTCGTCGCCGTACAAGTGGCGCGAACGACCTTGACCGCCGCCGATTGGTCGCGAGCCCGCGTGGGAGACGCCGTCGTGTTTGACGACTCGGCTGCGCTGGATCCCGGCCGGGACTGGCCACTTCGGATTGTGTGCGGCGAATTCTCGGCCGAAGCCACGCTGGGTTCAGAGGGCGGTGTCAGGATGATCTCCGAGTTCAGTCCGAGCTACGACGCCCAAGCGACGACTGACTTCAACAACACAGGCGCAACGCGGAGGGACCCCATGTCCAGCGACGATCGACAGGCAGCTTCTTTGACGATGCTCGCATCAGCACCAATTCAGGTTGTGGCTGAGGTTGGCCGACTGGTTTTTCGCGCGGACGAGCTTACGACGCTGCGACCGGGTTCGATTCTGACCATCGGCCCGTTGCGCCCCACCACTGTCGATCTGACAGTCGGTGATCGCAAGTGGGCACGCGGCGAACTCGTCGATGTTGACGGCCAGTTGGGCGTCCGCCTTACCACCATGCTGACGGACACGGAGCCGCGCTTCGTGTCCACCGAGGCGGCAACGCTGCGCTAGCCAGGCGCTAGCCGCTTTCAGGTTGAACCGACTGCGCCTTTGCTGGGATTGAGATCGAAGCGCAATGTCGCCCTGGCTGCGGGTTGGGATCTCTCAACCCGATAGGGTCTAGACCGAGAACATCACGCGAAACCGGCGCAGATTTCCTCGAATGCCGAAGCCGTGTGGGACCACCGTGGCGCGGTTTCCATCAACCGCTGAACGAGAGGCGCAAACCCATCCGCTACGCCGCGCAAAGCCAATGCCCGGCGCACCGCGCCCTCGATTTCGTAGGAATCCAACGCGCCGAACAGGATGGCTGAGCCCGTCGCCGAGGCGCGATCGTAGTCGACCAGATAGTCGCGCGAGGCGCCTGTATCAAGCGCGATAGGTAGGGCCCCATATCGTTGAGCCAACCCGGCCGCCCTACCCGTTCGGTCGTCGGGATCCGCGCACAACACAGCATCAGCCGCAGCGCGTAACATCCTCTCCTGAGCCTCGTCTCGGTCAAGCACAACCAACCGCCCAGGACTTTGGATCGCCAACCTGCGCCCTCGCTCAAGAAGATCCGGGTCTCCCTCTCCTGGAATCAGGACCGCCACATCAAGCTTGGCGAGAGCCCCCAGTGCAGCCAATATCTGTTCACCACTTCTGGTGTGCCTCAATTGCCCGCTTCCCAGGAGTAAGGTCCGCGGCCCCAACGCCAGCGAATATCGTCTTGTAATTGCCCGCCTGCATTCGACCTTGCCGGCCAGAGCCTTCGCCGCGAAGTTCGCGGGTAATGCGGAATCCGTGGCGGGGTCGTGAGGCGGGTCGTCGCAACCAAACCGCACCGCGACCAGCGGCTCGTCGGAAGCCCGGTCGGCCAGTCCCGGGTCGCCCTCCAAGAGACGCGCCGCCGACGCACTGGGCGCAATGATAGCGTTCGCGAACCCAGCGCCAATCGCCGCCAGCGAACGGTTTCCCAGACCGCTCATGTCCATGCCCGCTGTCGCCAGCGCCGCCCCGTCGGCGTCGGAGAGTGGCCCACCGACGCGCCCACTGGGTACAACAAACAGGCGCACGGCCGCCGAAATGACGGATAACGCCAACGCGGCCGTTTCTCCCCAGGCTACGGCTACGTCAGCCTTGATCAACCCGTCGTCGCCCAGTGCCCTTACGGCCGCGGCGAGAATAACAGCTGATTCAGTTCGATTGCGGCCCTCGGCACCAGCCAAAAAAAGCTGGGCTTGACTAAGTGGTGCCTTGCCTTCGAAGAGGGCCACCTCCCGGGCTGCCTCGCCCATGGTGACCCTGACGGTCCGCAATCTACGCGCCAATCCTGGAAGACCCGCAGCCGCGCCGGGATCAGCCAGAGACAAGACAGTTGCTGATGATCCAGCGGTCGCCAGAGCACGGGCAAGTCCCATGACACCAAGTGGCGCCTCTCCCGAAACCAAGGGAGCGGCGGCGTCACTGATAAGAATGAAATGTCGTACGGCCACCGCTATTCAGTCGCGCCGCGCTCGTCCTCTTCACCGGGGAACTCGTTCACGGACGGGTACTTCATGATCTCCTTGCGAGAGATCTTCCATGCCTTCTGGACAATCCAAGAAAGCGACCGATCCTGCCGAGTCGCCTCCTCCTGGATCTCGCGCAACATCTCTTCAGGAAAATAAAGACTCTGTTTTCGCTTGTCCGAACCGCCCATACGGCCTCCGGTGGGATTGTCTACGCAGGGCTACCCGCGGGGGCAGCCACTCTGGTTGCTGGTGGGACATTGTAGTTTGCCCGCACGTTTACTGTCAAGGCTGGCCCTCAGGACGATGCGGCTTTCCACGCGCTTCTCGACAGCGCACGGAAGCATAACCAACGCACGCCCTTCGCGTGGCGACCCAATTACCGCTAGTCCGCCAATTTCCTAAACGGATTCCCTCTTGGCCATGGCCCGCCGCATCTTGCCAAGGGCCTGCTCTTGCAATTGGCGAACCCGTTCGCGCGACAGGCTATACTCGTCGCCAATCTCCTTCAGCGTACGCTCTCTATCGCTCTCGAGGCCGAATCGCTTCCGCAAGATGTCTGCCTCAATGGGCCTGAGATCTCCCAGCAACTTCAACATCTCCGACTGCGTTTCACTTGACGACATTTGGTCCGGTACATTCGGACCAGCCTCCGGGTCAACCAAGACGTCAATCAGGCGTCGTCCGTCATCATCCGAGATCGGGCGATCAAGGGAAACCGGTGACTCGGCCAGGAACGTCTTCATTTTCTCAAGTTTGTCAGCTTCGATCCCGGTTGCGGCGGCAAGCTCATCCGTGGTTGGAGGGCGCTCAAGCTTTGACTGCAATTCCCGCTGCGACTTCGCGATCCTGTGATAGGCGTCAATCATATGAACGGGCAGGCGAACCGCACGTCCCTTGTCAGCCAGCGCTCGGCTAATCGCGTGCCGGATCCACCAACTGGCGTAGGTGGAGAAACGGAAACCACGCCGGTAGTCGTAACGCTCCACCGCCTTCATCAGGCCGATATTCCCCTCCTGTATCAGGTCGGCAAGCGGCAAACGTCCGTGGTTGAACCGTCGAGCAATCGAAACAACCAAGCGCAGATTGGCCTTAACGAACTCGTTCTTGGCCTGCTTCAGCCGAAAAGCCTTTAGACCAATGATTCGAACATAATCGCGAAAAGCCTTGGTTCCCGTCGAAAATGCAACTTGCCCCTCAAACGGCAAACCATGGATCGCCCTTCCCACGCGCTGTATTTCAGCCACGGCCGCGTCGAGGTAGATCCTGTCGATGTCCATCACACGAACCTTGGTCGCGATCCGAGTGATTTCCTTCTCGAATCGACTTCGTGCCTGAATGGACAATTTCTTACGCGATCGTTCGGCGACCAAGCGAAAGGTTTTCATCTCGGGCAGGGGAGCACCGATGGCCCGATCGACGGTATCGGCGATCCAGCACGCGCCAGGGGCGAAGCCCATGATCGTCTTCCACAGATCGGTCTCCATTTCCTCGATCTGTCGCGCCGTCTCGAATTCTTGTTCAGGGCGAAGCACGTCAAGTTCGGCCATGTCGCGAAAGTACATGCCAAGAAAGCTTGCGGGCTCGTCGGCCGACCGACGGGTCCGATCCGTAGAACCCGCCCGCACCTCCTGCTCTGCAACTTCGTCAGGCTCCTCTTGATCCTCCCCGTCCTCTCCGCTGTCCGCATTGGTTACCAGTCCCTCGGAATGAGTCGAGTCAGCATCGCTGCCGCCAGCGACTGTTGTGTCCAGCAGTCCAGACACGCCTTCGGCAAGGACAACCTCTGGCAAAGAACCGTCTAGATCAAACTCAGAAACGGGGGCCACACCAGTGTCGTTGGCTGGCGTCAACGCACTGGGAGACAATCCGCTTCGCCGGGAAGGAGACAGCCCCTTCACAATTGTGCCCGTCGTCACCACATCCGCCCCGCGGCTCTTGCGTGCGAGTTTCGTTTTTCCTACTGCTCGGTTCATCGTAATCACTGGTCCTCTTCGTTTCTAATACGTACCTCGTCAGGTAATTATTCCGGGTGAAGCACTGCTGCTTCGAATCTGAACTTTAGATGCCGGAACTGCCTCTAGGGTTGCCGGCATGCGTGCGAGCGCCCGCAAGACTTCGATCTTGTGAAGTCGATTCGGGGTGCCGACTTGGCACCTCTCGGGATAGTTGGGGGTTATACGCAGAGCGTCAGTCGGACCGACGCTCTGCCAAAACGAGCAGGTTGCGAGAATTTGCCCCGAAGAAATGTCCCCGCGTCGGGATGCTGCCTGAGACCTCGATCACGCGGAACCCCGCCTGCCGCAGCAACTTGCCCAGTTCGTGGAGGCTGTAGACGCGCACCGAAATCTCCTGCTCCAGCTGCTGGCCATCCTCGAACACCACCGACCTGTGGGTGAGGATGCGATTGGTGTTGAAGTTGAAGTCGACCTCTTCCAGTACAACGCACCCTTCGCCTTCCCACCAGACTCGCGCGGGCAAATCGCCAACAATGTAGTCACGATTGACCACATCGATCAAAAGACGTCCTCCCGGTTTGAGCGCCCGAGCGATCCCCTCGGCCACTTTCAAGTTCGATTCCTCGTCGAAGTAGCCAAAGCTGGTGAGCATGCAGTACGCCCCAGAGAACTGACGCTCGAACGACATCTCGCGCATGTCCGTGTGCACGAAGTTCACTGATACCTCGCGCCGCTGAGACTCGTCGGCCGCCCGGATCAACAACGGCAATGATAGATCCAAACCGGTGACGGACAGACCCCGCTGAACCAGCTCGATAGCGTGGCGTCCGTACCCACACGCGATATCCAGAACCTCGCCTCCTTTGGCGACAGCCAGACTGGATTCGATAAAGTCGACCTCCCTCAATGTCTGGTCCGCCGTCATGAATGGCAACGTTCGAAGGTAGCTCTCGTCGAATACCTCCTCGAACCACGGTTTCGACCGCTTCGGACGCCGTGGGCGCTCCGCCAACGCCTCGGGGAGTACAACCAGTGGAGGGACAGGTAATCCACCATCAGACCGACGTCCCTCGATGGAGTGGGAGTCGTCTGCTGGGGGGCGTGGAGGCTTGGTTCGCGGTTCAGGCACATGCCCTTGCAACAACGCCTCGGCCGGCAACGCCACGAGCGGAGCATCGACGATGTCGATGTCGAGATCCTCATCGCCAACGATATCTCCCTGCATGGCTTCCGCCATGTTCGCCAGCGTCTGTGCGAGAGGCGACAAACCTCCCTCGGCGCTCACCGCCGAGGCGACGACAACGGCGGCTTGTTTGTTCTCGGCAGCCCGCGGGATTTCGTCAAACGCGACCACATCGGGATTCACCACCTCAGCATCGGCGGAGGTCAAAAGTTGGGCCGTGGCCTGTTCCAGAAGGTTGTCCACGACGATCTGCTCTGGATCCGGGTGATCGCCGACGGCTTTATGGCTCTCGCCTCCCGTGTCGTCGGCCAAGTTCTCGCGTCCTTCGCCAGCCAAAGCGGATTGGCGCATCTCGGCAGCGGCGGCGAGATTCTCGATAGCTTCTGCTGGCGCCGCCTGGATGGCGTCCGTCTGTCCCTCGACCGCAAAACCCCCGATAGCGCCCACCGGCGCGCTGGAAAGAGGAGTGGCATCGGGCGCCAATGGAAGCACAGACTCGGGCGCGGGTGTTTGAGTGAGCTCTGGCTCGGGGGTTGGCGGAGCGGCCAAGAACTCGTCCACCGCCGAAGCCTCGTGACCGGGAACGTCACCGGAAGGGCCGGGCACAGCGACAGGAATCGAAATCACAGCATGGGGAGGAGTTTCCGCCTGGGACGGTGTTGATGGCTGCTCGAGCGTCCTTAGGCCGCGGGGCCGCGTAATCGTCCGCTTGCGCTTCGAGGGAGTAGAAAAGTCGCCCTCGGCGACGGAGATCGGAACCTGCCCACTACCTCCGGTGTCGGCAACATCGTCGACAGGCGCCGGTGTTGCGTCGAGGGAGGCAACGTCGGGATATGTGTCCGATGCTTTCAAACGGCCTCCGGAACGGATTCTGCCGGGGCCGCTTGCAGGCGACCAATGACTTCCCCCATCTTGGTTCCGTCGCCCGAAGCAAAAGACCCCAAACTGACGCGCCCTGGTTCGAAAACGACGATGGTGGTTGATCCCAAGTGAAAGGTCCCTATTTCGGCGCCCTTCGCCACCGGACGGGGTGCGTCGTAGCGCATGTGTCGCACCCGTGCCCGGGTGAAGGACTTGGCATGCGTTGCGATATCGGAATCATAGGCGGCCGTGATGTGCCCCACGCCCACGGCGCCAACCATAACAACCGCGCACAAACCCGCCTCCCCTTCAATAAGGGTGACGAGTCGCTCGTTGCTGATGAATAGACCAGGTTCGCGCACGACGCTCTTCGCACCGACGGGGAACAGCGTCCCAGGAACGTGGTGCCAGCCTATCACAGCGCCAGCAACAGGTGCATGCACCCGATGGTAGTCGCGCGGGGACAGGTATGTAATCAGGTATGCGCCACCATCCAGGCGATGTGCCGCCTCGTCGTTGGACAACAACTCGTCCAGTTCGAACAACACCCCCTTAGCCTGTAGTAGGTGGCCCGCGGTCACAACTCCGCTCTCGATTACGATTCCGTCGGCCGGCGAAACGACCGCATCCGGACTAGGATCGATTGGCCGTGCGCCCGGGCGCAGACGGCGGGTGAAGAACTCGTCAACGCGGGCGTAGTCAGCCAAGGCGCGTTCGGCTTCCGTCACATCGATTCCGTAGTGGCGAGCGAATCGAGCCAGGAAGCCCGCCCTGAACCAACCGGGAATGCCAAGAGACGCGCCCCAACCAATCGCACCTGACAACGCACGCTTCGGAGCGATTCGCCAAGCCGTCCGCGCGGCACGAGAACTTAGCGGGAGGGACCCCATGACTGATCGCGATTCACCGCGAAGGGAGCATCCTATTCGCTCCCGATCCGCCCGTCAAAAGGAACCGACAACAACACAGGTGGGACGCGCTCAGCATTTCGACGACGGTGGTCTTGGTCCCTAAGGCACAGGCACGCAAAACGGGAGCACCCCGCGGTGGGCGTGATCTCGAATCGGGAGCGCGATTGATCCATGAGAGCGCTCCACGTCGCCGATCTCGATTCGGGATGATCTCGAACGAAGGTGGGCCGCTCCGCCGAATCGCGACTATGTGATTCAGTTATCGAAGTACAGGGCGAACTCGTAGGGGTGCGGCCGCAAGCGCACCGCGTCGAGTTCGTTTTCACGCTTGTAGGCAATCCAGGTCGAGATGACGTCCGATGTGAAAACGTCACCTTTCAACAGAAAGGCGTGATCGCGTTCAAGGGCGTTGAGGGCGGCGTCCAGGGAGCCCGGAGCCTGGGGAACCTCTTTCGCTTCTTCGGGTGACAAAGCGTAGATGTCCTTGTCCAATGGGTTTCCGGGGCTGATCTTGTTTTGAATACCGTCAAGGCCGGCCATCATCATCGCGGCGAACGCCAGGTATGGATTCGCTGTCGGGTCCGGGCAACGGAATTCCAGCCGTTTCGCCTTGGGTGAATCACCACCGATTGGAATCCGGACGGACGCCGATCGGTTGCGCGACGAGTAGGCCAGATTCACCGGCGCCTCGTATCCTGGCACCAGGCGTTTGTACGAGTTCGTTCCGGGATTCGTGAAGGCGCAGAGCGCGGGAGCGTTTTTCAAGATGCCCCCGATGTAGTGGAGTGCCATCTCGGAAAGGCCCGCGTAACGATCGCCGGCGAACAGGTTCTTATCGTCCTTCCAGATCGACTGATGGCAGTGCATGCCCGAACCGTTGTCGCCGAAGATGGGTTTCGGCATGAATGTAGCGGTCCGACCGTACTTGCGAGCCGTGTTCTTGACGACGTACTTGTACCACATGGTCCAGTCAGCCATTTTCTTCAGGCTGTTGAACCGCATCGACAACTCGCACTGGCCACCGGACGCAACCTCGTGGTGGAAGACTTCGACGGGAATCCCGACAGCCTCGAGATTCACGGCCATCCGAGCCCGCAGATCGTGAAGAGTGTCGGTCGGGGGGACCGGGAAGTAGCCACCCTTATTGGCCGGCTTGTAACCAAGGTTCGGGCTCTCTTCACGCCCGCTGTTCCAGCGACCCTCGACGGAATCGACCATGTAACTGGCCCGGTTCGGGCCTTCGGAAAATCGAACCTCGTCGAAGATGAAGAACTCTGGTTCCGGGCCAAAGTAGGCAGTGTCGCCGATTCCCGTCGACTTCAGATACTTCTCGGCCTTGGAGGCGATCGTGCGCGGATCCTTGGCGTACGGCTGCTTGGTGACCGCGTCGACGATGTCGCAGATCAATGACAACGTCGGCAACTCGAAGACCTGGTCCATGACAGCCGAGTCGGCGTCCGGAATGAAGATCATGTCGGACGCGTGAATCGGCTGCCAGCCACGGATCGAGCTGCCGTCGAAGAAAAAACCATCCTTGAACGAGTCGACTTCAAGTTTTCCGATCGGCATCGTGGTGTGCTGCCAGATACCGAGGAGATCAACGAACTTGAAATCGACCATCCTCGCGCCGTTTTTTTCCGCATACTTCAATGCTTCGGCTGCTGTCATGACCCACCCCCTTCAGTTGGTTGTGCTCGGTTCCCGGGTCATCAAATCGTCTGCGCCACCAACCCGCCGGCGTGGACGTTCCCCTTCGGCTCCGACGATGACAACCCCGCCGTTTCCGCGGCCTCTTGCCTCGGCATCATCATGAGGGTGGTACGCGCCCTAGAGGGCGTCCTCACCCCGCTCACCGGTGCGTATGCGGATGGCTTCATCCACGGGCGTCACGAATATCTTCCCATCCCCGATGCGGCCGGTTCGGGCCACGGCCAAGACGGCCTCCACGACATCGCGAACGATTTCGTCCTTCACGACGATCTCGACGCGCACCTTCGGGACGAAGTCTACGACATACGCCGAGCCCCGATAGACTTCCTTTTTGCCCCCGGTGCGACCGAACCCCTTGACCTCGTAGACGGTCATGCCCTGCACACCGATCTCGCGAAGGCGATCCTTCACATCGTCCAGCTTGAACGGCTTGATGATGGCTTCGATCTTTTTCATGAGGATTCTCCCACGCTAGCCTGGTCTTGTTTCTAACTGGTTTCGTGACGGTTAAATATTCGTAACCGAAGTTAATTAAACAATTTCATTCGGTTATGACCATGACTCAGTTGGTCCGCAGAGCACCAATCAGTTCGCGCGCGTCGCACACCCCTAGTGCACTGAGTGCTTCGGCAAGTTCATGCACGATCCGCCCCGCGCTGTCCGGGTCGACGAAGTTCTGCGTTCCGACCTGAACCGTCGAGGCGCCCGCCAGCAGAAATTCCAAGACGTCGTTCACATCCTGAATGCCACCGATTCCCGATATGGGGAGGGGAATCCCGGCCCGATGAACCTGATGCACCATTCTGAGCGCGACAGGTTTGATCGCGGGCCCCGAAAGACCGCCGAAGGTGGTCGCTATCTTTGGGCGCCGCGAACGCACGTCGATAGCCATACCCGTGATCGTGTTGATGATCGACAAACCATCCGCTCCACCATCGGCGCAGGCCTTGGCCAGAGCGACGATGTCGGACGTGTTGGGCGTCAGCTTGATCCAAAGCGCCTTCTTCACAACCGGGCGGCAGGCGCGCACCAAATCCAGGAGTACGCGGGGATCGGTTCCGAACTCGATCCCCCCGGCCTTGATGTTCGGGCACGACACATTCATTTCCAGTGCATCGACACCGTCCATGGCGGACAGGGCCTCTCCGCAGGCGACGTAGTCGTCGAAGGTGATCCCAAAAAAATTCACCAGGACCCGGGTGCCGCACTTCCTGAGATAGGGAAGCTTGCCGTTCCGGAATCCCTCGACGCCGACATTTTCGAGGCCGATCGAATTCAGCATGCCGGACGCGGTTTCACAGATGCGCGGCGTGGCGTTTCCAAATCGAGGTTGCGGGGAAATCCCTTTGGTGACCAGGCCACCCAGCAGCGACAGGTCGGTCAGCGATTCGAACTCGCTGCCGTACCCGAACGTGCCGGACGCCGTGAGGATCGGGTTGCGGAAGGAAACCCCGCCGCAGGTGATCTCCAGACCAACGGGCTTCACGACCTGTCCCCCCAATCCTTGCAGCCGGGAGGGCGCCCGGCCACCGCACTGGCGCGAAAACCCTGCCCAGCGACGGTCACTGAGCTGACGTGAATCACGAGGGAAGGTCCGCCGGTGCAAGCAAAGGCAGGGGCTGCCGTGGGTCCAGTACGTCCGTCGCTTCGAACACGGGTCCATCCTTGCAAACGTAGCGAAACGGGCGAGAGCGCGCGGGCACAGCACATCCAAGACAAACACCTATTCCGCAGGCCATCTGCTCTTCGACCGAGATGAAACAGGGTACCCCCCGGTCACGCGCGATCCGCGCAACCGCCCACAACATAGCGTTCGGGCCGCAGGCGAGGATGCGTACCGGTGGTGGTGACGCCGCGACGCGAACCGCGCTCGTCGGCCCGGGCGCGGTCGACGACGCTGCCCCGTGGTGATCGAGGCGCGCCTCCAGTTCCGCGGTGACAAGTCCGTGTCGTCCCGTGGTTCCATCGTCGGTGCAGAGGAACAAACCGACGCCAAAACGTCTGATCTCGGACAGCAGAAGCAGATCTCGAGTACTTCGGCCACCGTAGAGGATTTCACTGCGCTGCGCCAAACCGCTCCGCGCGGCCGCTTCGGCCTGCATGTAGACTGGGGGAATCCCCACGCCCCCACCCACCAGAAGGTCGACAAAATCGCCGGAGGGAGCCGGAAAACATGTACCGAGAGGGCCAAGAAGCGCCAGTTTGGCGCCTGGTTGGGCCCGCTCAAGCAGGGCTGTCCCGCGCCCGACCGTCTTGGCCAGGATTGCCGCTTGATCGCCCGGGCCCACGGAAAGCAGTGAAAACGCGCGCGGTAAGAGGGGATCCCGTTCCCATTCGCCTCGAACCATCACGAACTGCCCGGGCTGACTGTCGGCAAGTGACTGGCATCCCGATAATTTTAGGCAAAAATAGCCGCCCCCAAGAGACAGGTTATCCGCTATGCGGGCCTCGAAATAGCGCATGTTTTCTCGAAAATGGCTTCTACCTGACCTGGCGTCCGGGGTCGAGGCGATTTCGCCTTGATCTTGCAGGTCTACGGTTCCTGTGTTACTGGGCGAATGAATGGATTTCATGTTCGAAGACGAGGTCGACGAGGTCGGCTCGGACGTCGAAGCGTACTGCCCAAAGTGCAAAGCGGACACCACGCATGTGGTGATCTCCAAGTACGAAGACGAAATCCGACGCGTCCAATGTAACCCTTGCGGGGACGTTCACTCGTTCCGTAAGCCCCGAGGGGAGGTCGAAGACGACGTCCCTGAACCCATCGCAGCCAAGAAACGGGCGATGCTGAAGAAGCTCAATTGGGAGGAGTTCTTCGCTAAGCATGGGGAAAAACAAGGGAAACCTTACGAATTCCGCGAGCACTACGCGGAAAACGCGATTGTGACCCACCCCAAGTTCGGGCGCGGGTTTGTCTCTGAAGTCATGTCCGACAGCAAGGTCGAGATCACCTTCAAGGACGCCCGCAGGGTGCTGGTGCACAACCGCCGGGATATGCCTGGACTGCCGCTGGCAGCCGAGGGAGACGGAATTCCCTCCAAGGGTGCGAAAGCCAAGGCGGCCAAGGACAAGGCGGTCAAGGACGAACTTCGGGCGGCGAAGGCATTGGCCGCTGAAGCCGCAACTGCCGCCGCGAAAGCCCAAGCGGCTGAAAAAATGGCAAGTAAGGCCGCCGCTGCGAACGCCAAGGGGGCGAAGGGAAAACCCGTTGTGGTGGCGACGAAGGCAGCCGCAGGAGCGGCAGCCTTGCCCAAGGCGGTCAAGCCGGGCAAGGCCGCGGCGACCGCCAAGCCTGCGGCAACCGCGAAGTCCAAGCCAACAGCCAAAGGGTCCAAACCCGCCAAGGGCAAGAAGTCCGATTCCAAGCCCGCCAAGCCGACCAAACCCGCCAAAAAACGACGCTGACAAGAAGCGACGCTGACAAGAAGCGACGACGCTGACAGAAGCTACCCCGCAGCGAAACCGGGGGCGAGGCCGTGACGGGATCTCCTTGATGGCGCTTCTTTCGCCTTGGCCGGCCGCGTATGGCGGCAGTGAGCTGGTCACGTGTGAGCCGAGGCAACCGCCGGGGCGGCGTGCCGCCCGAGTCGACGTGTTGCCCGGGGCGACGCGGTGACCGTGAGTCACGGGCGAAGGATCAGGACGTAGATGTCGTAGAGAGCGTGCGTGTATGCCGCGACCGCAAAACCGCGGAACAAAAACAGCATCCCGAAGCAGATTCCGGCCAGGAACCTGAACGTGAAGACACCCAGGTGAAGCGGATCGCCGTACGGGGGAATGTGGTGGACCGCCGAGAACACGAATGACGAAACGGCGAAAGCGAGGGCGAGTGCGACAAAACGACGCATTCCAATCACCCGTTCGCAGAACGCTGCGATCCCGGTAAGCAGGCACAGCCGAAAGACGGTTTCCTCCCACACCCCCGCACCGACCGACATGATCATCCTGGTCAGCAGTCCCTCGTCACCGATGCCGGCGGCAAGCCGCGGGTTGATCCCGAATACCCGCGTCATCACCAACACGATCACCGACCCCATGGTGAGCGCGTAGATGGCGCTTTCCAACAGCACCGGGACGAAGACGGCAAGATTGATCTTCTGCCGGCGGCGAAGAACGACAACGGCCAGCGCGAATACACCGGCGACCGCGACGACGTAACCGAGGTAGGCTGACCGCGACAATGCGAGGTTGTGGAAGAGAAAGCGCGTCAGAAAATCGGCACCGTTGATCAGGGGATAGATCAAGACGACGCCCAGCTGATAGAGCAAGAACAGCGGAAAAACGAGAATCAGACTGGTCAACAGGTTCCGCGAGTCGCGCAGGGCCGTCTTGGTCGTCTTCGATTTCACGGTCACCCTTCTACCTTCCACGAAAAAGGCGCGACGTCGACTGCCGTGTGGTCGGACGGGCCTGTGGGCGTTTTTCCGCCGGGAGCTTGGCCTCCAGTTTGGCGATGGCGTCGGCCAGCTCTGTCTTCATGCAACTGATGTTTGGCTCCGCCGCGAACAGGCGATCGATGCCGCCGCGCGAACGTTGGGCGCGGAGGGCGGGCAACGCGCGGAGGTCCTCGGTTTTTCCCAGCGCGATCACGATCGGTTTTCGTTCTTCACAGGTGCCGCCCTTTCTCAGTTCGGCGATTTGTAGGGCCACCTGGTCGACGCGGCGACCTTCGTTGAGTTCAATCAATGCGCGTGCCGCCCGCTGGCGACGGCGCAGATCGCCGTTGCCATTGGCGACGCGTTCCAGGAGATCGACGGCCGGGCGTCCGACGCGTTCGATGGCCAGATCGAGGGCCGCGTCCGCGAGTTTGGATTCACCGACCGCCACGCCCAGGTGGTCGATCAGGATCGGATCGCCGCGAAAGCCGGCGTCAAGAGCGATCGCCTCACGATAGCTGCCGAGAGCCTCGGCATGGCGATCGTCGGCAAACGCGAGGCGGCCAAGTAGATATCTGACACGCGCGTCGCTGGGATGCTCAGCGAGGACTTGATCCAGGGCGACGCGGGCCCTGACGATCTCACCCGCGCCCAGCAAGCCCTCGATGACGCGAATCCTGGCACCCAGCTCGGCGGTCGGCGGAACGGGGCGCGTCACCTTTGCCGTGGCGACGATCTTTGGTCGCGAGGCCCCCCAAGGAAGAAGCGCGACCCCCAGCCCGATCGACGCGAGGAGGACGACACCTCCCAGAACCCAGCGCGGGTGATTCCCAAGTCGCCCCGCGAATGACAGGCGGTTTGAACCGGGTGCCGTGCCCGCAGAACCGACGGCCGTGGGTGGAAACGTCGCGAGCGCCTCGGCGTCCTCGAGGGCCGCCAGAAACGCAGCGGCGGACGCAAATCGATTCTCCCGTTCTTTCTCCAACGCCTGCATCACCACGTCCTCGACCGGCATGGGGACGGCGGCAGCCGCGATCGAATTCACCTCTGACATGCGGGGGACGGCGTGCGACAGGTGCATAGAGATAATTCGAACCTTGTCGTCCGATTCAAAAGGGCGGCGGGCGGTCAACATCTCGAACAGGATCACGCCGGTCGCGTACAAATCGGCGCGCGCGTCGACCGTATCGCCCAGCGCCTGTTCGGGCGAAAGGTATTCGGGCGTGCCGAAGATCATACCCGCCTGGGTCAGGGCCTCGCGGCCAGAGCCCGCGTCGGTGATCTTGGCGATGCCAAAATCGAGAATCTTCACGACGTCCGCGCGGCCGTCGCGCTGGACCAGCATGATGTTGTCGGGTTTGAGATCGCGATGCACGATCCCGGCGGTGTGAGCGTGCGAAAGAGCGTTCAAGATTTGACGGACAATTGCCAACGCACGGGGAAGCGCGATCGGCCCCTGACGGATCAGCGACGTCAGCGATTGGCCGTCGAGAAATTCCATTACCAGAAACAGCAACGCCTCCGGTGTGCGACCGAAGTCGGTGACGGCGATGATGTTGGGGTGGGCCAGGCGACTTGCCGATTCAGCCTCGCGCTGAAATCGCCGAACGAATTCATCCTTGCCGCCGAAGTCGGGCAGCAGCACCTTGACGGCCACCTCGCGCTTCAGGGAGGTGTGGAAGGCGCGGTACACCGCCCCCATGCCGCCCACGCCGATGCGCGCATCGATGCGGTAGCGGCCATCCAGAAGCGCGCCGATCAACGGATCATGAAGCGAAGCGCCGCACTGAGGACAAAATGTGAGCTCGGGCGCGGATTCGAAGGCGCAGGCAAGGCAAATGGGCATCTGGCTCAGCGAGGAGTGTACCCGGAGGGGCGCTCGGCGACGCCGACCGCTTGCCGCGGGGTATCGCGGGGGCGAACGACGGCCAGCACTTCGCGACGGGGATCCATGATCCGCTTCGCGGCACGCATCACGTCGACTTTGGTGACCTTTGCCAGTTCGTCGACCGCGCGCCGATAGGATCGGCCGGTCCCCCCAAACGCGCCATGCAACGCCAGGGCATGGGCGACGGCGCCGCGACGTTCAAGGGCAAGAGCGCGGGTGCCAACCAGAATCCGCCGGGCGCGCGCGATCTCGTCGTCCGTCACACCGGCTTCAACCAGGCGTGCGATCTCGGCGCGCATGATGGGAACCACGGCATCGATCGCGTCGGAACGAACGACCGCGTAGGCGGCCAGATAGCCCGCGTCGACGCCTTCGAAGGACGCCGCCCCGACACCCTGCACGAACCCCCGCTGGTCTTGCAGT
>JANOJB010000172.1:0-13773 GCA_031407985.1 Pseudomonadota bacterium
TCAGGATTCCGCCGTTCGAACGCGGCCCGCATCCAAGCGGCCATCGCGCAAAACCCCGCCCGCGGTCGGATGGGTCGCCGACACGAACGACACCGTGCGCACGCCGCCGCGCACGTGATCCATCGCCAACAGAACGGCACCGATGATCTCCGCGCGCGTGCCCAGTATTGACGGAACAATACGAACGCCTCGCGGCTGCAACGCGTGCCGGTCGACCGACGCGCGCAACGGCTCGAACAACGCCTCGCCCGCGCTGGCGGGATCGCCCGCCACCACGATCATTTCGGGATCCAGGATGTTCAACAGATACGAGATCCCCTTGCCCAGGTGTTCACCTACCTCGGACAGGATGCGCTTGGCGACCTTGTCACCCTCGCGCGCGGCGGCCGTGACCGCCGCCGCGTCCAACGGGCGCCGGGCGGATCGCAGCACGGTCGCCTCGGTCCCTGCCACCGCCTGTTTGGCCGCCCGGGCAATCGCCATGCCCGACGCTACGGTTTCCAGGCACCCACGGCGGCCGCAGGCGCAGATCCGGGCATTGTCGTCGGTGACCGGACAGTGCCCGATTTCGCCGCCGAACCCACGGAACCCGAAGAACAGCTTGCCGTCGATCACCACCCCCGACCCGATACCTGTGCCCGAATACAGCCAGACGAAAGACGCCACGCCTTCCGCCGCGCCCACGCGTCCCTCGGCCACGGCCGCGGCGTGCGCTTCGTTGTGAACCACCACCGGCAGGCCGAAGGTTTCCTTGACCATGTCGCGCAACGGAACATCGTGCCAACCCAGATTCGGCGAGACCACGCAAACCCCGGTGGACTGCTCGACCGGGCCATGAACGGCGACCCCCACCGACTGCACACGGCCGCGCGGCACATTCGCCGAGGCCAGTGCTTGTTCCAGCAACGGCTCCAGCGCTTCCAGGGATTTCTTCGGCGATCCCTTGATCGACGGCTGCTCGGCGATGGCGCGAATCACCCCGCGCGCGTCGGCGACAGCCACCGCCGTGCCGCGCGCGCTGAAATGAATTCCCAGGTACGCGGCCGACTGGCCGTTGAACTCCAGCAGCCGCGCCGGGCGACCGCCGTTCGACGCCGTCTCGGCGAAGCCGACCTCGCGTACGGTCCCATCCTTCATCAGGTCGTCGACGATCGCCGAGACCGTGGGTTTCGTCAGCGCCGACCGGTTGGCCAACTCGGCGCGCGAAATTCTCTCGCTGTGCCGGATGATATCCAGCACGATGGCGCGGTTGATCTCGCGCATGCCACGGTTGTCGACCTTACGCTGCATCGTTCCTCAACGCATCGTTGCTCGACGAATCTTGGCTGGCTACGGGCATCCCGTCGCGCAGCCTACACCCACGCGGGACAGATCGCGGCAATTTGCCTGGCAATCTACCTTCACCCTTGCTTCACCCTTGCTTCACCTTGCTTCACCCTTGGCGTAGCGCCGCTTGCCACGCGTCAAGCACGCGCATGTTGCCCAGACTGTCGGCCCAGCTCATAGCGGGCCAGATGGGTTCGATCGCAGGCAGGGTGTTCGCGACGGTTTCCGCCTCGATGGCGTACGTGGCCATATCGGTCTTGATGTTCACCGTTTCGGGGTCGTGCCCGTCGCGGTACACGATGTAGCTGGTCTCCAGGCTTTGGCGCTTGCTGCTGGGAATCCACGGATCGGGCAGGACAATCCTGCCGGCCTCGCCGAACACAACGGTCTGGGTGCCGGCGTCGTGGAAGACCGCGGCCGTCACCGCCGCGGTGAATCCCGACTTGAAGGTCAGAAGCGCGGTGGTGATCTCGTCGGCACCGGTGGGGCCGATCACGCCGTTCGCCATGATCTTGGTCGGCTCGGCGAATGGAAGCCCCTCGACGATACCGGCGATAAGCCGTGAAAATGAAACCACGTACCCGCCGACATCCAGAATGCCACCTCCGCCCAGCGACTTGGCGAACAGGCGTCCCTCGGGATCGCGTGGCACACGGAACGCGAAATCGGCCCGCACATGGCGAATCTGCCCGATGATTCCTTCCTTCAGACGCGTGATGAGTTCCTTCATCAACGGATGGCAGCGATACATATACGCCTCCATCAGAAAGACCCCCTTCTTGCGGGCGGCTTCCATGACGCGGGCGGAAGCGGCGGCGTCCAGCGCCAGCGGCTTTTCGCACAGCACATGTTTGCCGGCGGCGATCGCCGCCAGGGTCAGCTGTTCGTGGAACGGGTGCGGCGCGCCGATGTAAACCAGTTCGACCGACTTGTCGGCAAGCAGGTCGTCCAGCGAGGCCGCGGCGGCGGGAATGTTCCAGCGATCCGCGAAGGAACGCGCCAACTCGGGCGTCACGCCCGAGACATTGACGACCCGGCACCGTTTCGACCCACCCAGGGCGTTCACGAAGTCGGTGGCGATGCCCCCGGTTCCAACGACCCCAATCTGCAAGGTTTCTTTCATGTTCGCGTATCTCCCTTGGAAAAAAATGACCGACTCGCCCGGTCCGATTCAGCAAGAACCCAGTAAGAATCAGTCATTAAGAGGACATCTACAGCTTCGACGGCTCGGCGATCTGTGGAACAACTCCGATCTGCACACATTAGCGCGAACAGACATACAACGGATAGGAAATCCTATTTACTTAACCAGGGTGCTCTGGTACTTTCACCCGTCGACGTACCCTGCCCACGCGTTGCGTGGAGATCCCGCAACGATGCCAACTGAAAACGCCGCCGCCAACGTTCCGGCCGTATCCAAGGTCCACTTCGGCAAGGTCGACGACAGGATCGTCGACCTTTACCGGCTGACCAACGCAAATGGCCTGACCATGAATGTCATGACGTACGGGGCGATCATCACCAACCTGGAGGTCCCGGATCGGACCGGCCATTTGGGTGACATCGTTTTGGGGTTCGACGATCTGGATGGGTACCTCAAGGGCAATCCGTACTTTGGTGCCACCGTGGGTCGCGTCGGCAACCGCATACGCGCCGCGGAGTTTCACTTGGAGAAAAACACCTACAAACTGGCCGCGAACAACGGGCCCCACCACCTGCATGGCGGGCAAAAAGGATGGGACAAGGTCGTCTGGACCGCCGAGCCGATCGCATCGCCCGAAGGCCCCGGACTGAAGTTGACCTACGTCTCGAAGGACGGCGAAGAAGGTTATCCCGGGACGGTTGCCGCGACGGTTATTTACACGCTGACGAACAAAGATGAGCTACGGGTTGTGATGTCCGCAACTACGGACGAAACCACAATCGTGAATATGGTGCACCATACCTATTGGAACTTGGGCGGGGTTCGTGCGGGGATTCCAGGCGACGCGGCAACAATCGTGGACCACCAATTGGTCCTGCATGCCGACCGTTACACCCCCGGCGATCCCATGGTACCGACGGGCGAGGTCAGACCTGTCAAGGCAACGGCTTTCGATTTCACGGCCGCCAAGGCGATTGGCAAGGATCTGAAAGCGGCGGGTGGCGATCCGGTGGGCTACGACCACAACTTCATCATCAACGGCAGTCCGGACCAACTGCGGGAAGTCGCCCGGCTGAAAGATCCGAAGTCTGGCCGCGTGTTGACCCTGGAAGCGGACCAGCCCGGTGTGCAGTTCTACTCGGGCAATTTCCTGGACGGCAAGACGGTGGGCAAGGGCAACGTCGCCTACGCCCAGCACACGGGCCTGTGCCTGGAGACGCAGAAATTTCCCAATGCCGTCAACATTCCGGCCTGGCAAAGCCAGGTGGTGCTGAAACCGGGACAGACGTATAAGCACACGATGATCCACAGGTTCACGGCTGAATAGCCGCCCCAACCCGGCCTAGAAATCATCGACCCCGCGTCTTCCCAAGAGGAGCCGACCATGCGACCTTCCAACCCCGTGATCTTGTCCCACCTGCACCGATCAAGCTTCACCCTTGCGGCCCTGTTCGCCGCCTTCGCGGCGCTGGGCTGCCCCAAGAAGACCGAACCGGGAGCCGCGGCCCCGGGCGCGCCGGCGGCGGCGGCCACCAACCGGTTCGCGTTCGTCACCAACAACTCGTCCGATTTTTGGAACATCGCCGAGAAAGGCCTGCGCAAAGCCGAGAAGGATTTCGGCGTCAAGGTCGAGATGTTCCGTCCCCTGAAGGGCGAGATCGCCGACCAGCAGCGGTTTCTGGAAGACATCATGGTGCAAAGTTTCGATGGCGTGGCCATCAGCCCCATCAACCCCGACGCGATGACGGGAACATTCGACAAGGTCGCGGCCAAGATGCCTCTGGTCTGCCATGACTCGGATGCCCCCAAGTCCAAGCGCAACGTCTACGTCGGTACCAACAACGTCGAGGCGGGTCGCGCGGCGGGAGCGGCGGCTGTCGAGGCACTGAAGGCCGCCAACATCACCAAGGGCAAGATCGCCATCTTCGTCGGCCGCATCGACATGCAGAACGCCATCGAACGCAAGCAAGGCGTCGACGAGACGCTGGGCAAGTTGCCCGGCTTCGAGATTCTGCCCGTGTACCTGGACAAGACCGATCGCGCGCTGGCCAAGAAGAACGTCGAGGACGCGTTGGCGCGTTATCCCGACCTGGTGCTGCTGATGGGCCTGTGGTCGTACAACGCTCCGGCGATGGCGGGGGCGGTGCGGGTATCCAGCCGCAAGGAAAAGCCACTGATGGTCGCGTTCGACGAGGAAGAGGAAACCTTGAAGGCCGTGCAGGACGGAATGATCTTCGCGACCATCGTGCAGCGTCCCTTCCAGTTCGGTTACCAGTCGATCAAGGCGCTGAAGGATCTGAAGGACAAGAAGGTCGTTCCGCCGGTCGTCGATACCGGCATCCTGACGGTGAAGAAGGAGAACGTTGCCCAGTTCTGGAGCGAGCTCCGCGAGCTGAAGAAATGATGCTGGCGCTTCGGGGGGTCGAGAAGTCATTCGGCGGCGTCCGGGCGCTTCGCGGGGTGGATTTCGACGTCAAGGCCGGCGAGATCGTCGGGCTGGTTGGGGGGAATGGCGCCGGAAAATCCACGCTGATGAAGGTCGCAGCCGGTGTCCACTTGCCGGACGCCGGGACAGTGTCCATCGACGGGCAAACTCCCGACAGCCCCGCGGACGCCATCAGATTGGGCGTTTCGCTGGTCAGACAGGAGCTGATTCAGGCGAATGATCTGGACGTCGGTTCCAACGTGATGCTGGGCCACGAGCCGCACAGGTACGGCGTGATCAACCGGCCGGCGTTGTACCGCGCGGCGCAACAGGCGCTGATGCGCGTGGGCGGGGACATAGAGCCCCACACACCCCTGCGGGCCCTGTCGCCGGGGCAAAAGCAGCGCGCCGAAATCGCCCGGGCGCTGTCGCTGAACGCCAAGGTGCTGCTGCTGGACGAACCGACCGCGACCCTGTCCGAATCGGATGCCGCCATCCTGTTCGACCTTCTGGCGGAGCTGAAGAAGAACGGCATCGCGATGGTCTACATCTCGCATCGGTTGCGCGAGGTTTTGAAGATCACCGACCGCGTGGTCTGCATGCGCGACGGGGAACGGGTCGCGGATCTGCCAACGTCGGAGGCGACGTTGGACAAGCTGGTGGAACTACTGGCCGGCACCAAGAACATCGAGTCCGAAACCCCGGCCCCCATCGGGTCGGAGGTCATCCTGTCGGTTCGCGGGCGGGTTTCTTTCGATTTGCACGCTGGGGAAATCCTGGGCTTGGCGGGATTGGTCGGCGCGGGACGCACCAGCATCCTGCGCGAGCTGTTCGGATCGCGCCCCTGCGGGCTGGAGGTGTCGATCGGCGGCAGGCGGATCTCCATCCAGACACCGCGCGACGCCATGCGAGAGGGCTTCGCCTACGTGCCCGAGGAACGGGCATCCGAGGGGCTGATTCTGGACATGCTGGTCGAGCGCAACATCGCGTTACCGTCGCTGCGGCGCTTCCGGCTGGAGAACGAACTGAATATCGCGCGGCCCTACATGGAGCGTTTTCGCATCAAGGGAAGCGGCGCGGCCCGCATGTTGTCCGGCGGCAACCAGCAGAAGGTCGTCCTGGGCAAATGGATGGCGCGCAGTCCCAAGATCCTGCTTCTCGACGAACCGACGCGCGGCCTCGACATCCGCGCCAAACGCGACGTGCATGACGTCGTCCGCGAACTGGCGGCGGCCGGCAAGGGCGTGATCGTTTCCAGCTCGGAGGCGGAGGAGATCGCTCTGCTTTGCCACCGCGCGATCGTACTTTCCCAGGGCAAGGCTCGCGGTGAGCTTGCCCGACATGAACTGACCGACGCCAACATACTGCGGTACGCAACATGAATGACATTCCGATGCCCACGCCTCCGATCGCGATCGTCTCGCCCGCCAAGCTGAAGCTCATGAAAAAAGAGCTGACGATGCTGGGCATCATGATCGCCTTGGCGGCCTTGACCGCGATCCTGAACCCCGTTTTTTTGGGGGGCGACAACCTGCGCAACACGCTCAGGCATATCTCGCTGATCTCCCTGTTCGCTCTCGGCGAGGCGGTCGTGATTATCGCGGGCGGCATCGACCTGTCGATCGGATCGGTCATCTGCGTATCGGCCGTGACCACCAGCTATCTGACGATGTACTGGGGGTTCGGCATCGAATCCGCGGTCGCGGTGGCGATTGCGCTGTCGCTGACGATCGGGTTGGTCCAGGGATTGGTCATCACCTGGCTGGGCGTACAGCCGTTCGTCGTCACGTTGGGATCGATGTTGTTGTTACGCGGGATCGCCGAGGTCATGACCGGCGGCACGGACATTGGTTTCCAGGGCAAGTTTCCAGGTTTCAGATTTCTGGGAGAAGGACTGGGATTTGGCATGCCCATGCCGTTCTGGTTCGCCCTGGTCGCAATCGTCATCACCGCCTTCCTGATGCACCGCACGCTGTTCGGGCGGTATTGCTACGCGATTGGTTCGAACGCGGAGGCCGCCCGCCTGTCGGGCGTACCGGTGCAAACGATTCGGCTGATCACGTTCATCACCAGCGCCGGTCTGGGCGGTGTCGCGGGGGTTCTGTACGTCGCGTATCTGCCCAGCGCGACCCCGTCCCTGGGATCAGCCTACGAATTGCACGCCGTGGCGGCCGCGGTTCTGGGCGGCTGCTCGCTTCTGGGAGGCCGCGGTTCTGTCTTCGGAGTTTTGATCGGCGCGGGCATCATGCAAATCACGTTCAACGCTGTGAACCTGGTCGGCAAGTCGTTGTGGCAAAACGTCGTCGCTGGCGGCGTGATTCTGGCCGCGGTCATCGTTGACCGCGTGTTCGAGAAGAACGCCGCCAAGCGCAAAGTCCGGTAACGCCCAAAGACACCGATCCCCTTCGGGGGGGCCTTTGATGCCCCCTCAAGAAAGCCATTCATGAACGGTCCCAAACGTATCTTGGTTACGGGCGCCACCGGCAAGGTCGGTCAAAGCGTCATCGCGCGAATCCTGGCCGACCCAGCCCTGGACGGCTTCATCGTCCGGGCCTTGTGCCACAACCGTAAGCTGGCCGCGGGCCCCCGCCTGGAGGTGGTATCGGGTTCGATCGAACATCGGGATGCTGTTGATCGGGCGGTGGAAGGCGTTACCCACGTGCTTCATCTGGCGACCAGCAAGGAAACTCCCGAATCCATCATGGACGTGGCCGTCAAGGGCATGTTCTGGCTGCTGGAAGCCTGCCGGCAGAGCCCGACGTTCCAGCAGTTCATCCTGATCGGCGGCGACGCGGGTATGGGCCATTTTGTCTACCCGCACCCGCTCCCCGTGACCGAGACGCAGAAACACAGCGCCTATCCCGGTTGCTACGCACTGTCCAAGGTGCTGGAAGAGGTGATGCTGGAGCAGTACTACATCCAGTACGACCTGGACGGCTGTTGCCTGCGCGCCCCATGGATCATGGAGAAGGACGATTTCAAATTCCAGCTGTCGTTCGGGGAGGACGTCTTCGGCGGACCGCGCTGGCGCGATCTGGTCGGTCCGGAAAAAGCCGCTGCGTACGTCAAGGCGGGCACCGTCCCCGTCATGGTCGATCCGAACGGGCGCCCGGTGAAACGAAACTTTGTCCACGTCGACGATCTGATCAGCGCCATTCTGTGCGCCGTCGACTGTGCCGCCGCCCGCAAACAGACGTTCAACGTCTGCATGGATGAACCGGTCGACTACGGGGCGCTGGGCGTGTACCTGTCCCAATCACGGGGGCTACCCACGGTGACGATAGCGACGCCCTACCATTCGACGTGGCTGGACAACGCGAAGGCCAAATTCCTGCTGGGCTGGCGTCCCCAGTACGACCTGAAGAAGATGACGGACGCCGCGTGGGATTACCGGCGCGCGCCCGAGGATCCTCGCATCGTCTGGTATCCCGGCTGATGTCCATAGGTGACAGAGTGAATCACCCCCTTGCCCGGCCAAACGGCGCGGGCATCGGCCAGGCTGCGCGCGCGGCGGCTCAAGCCTTCGAGCGTCGTTTTCAGCGCCCTCCCCGCTTTGTCGCGGCGGCTCCCGGACGGGTCAACCTGATCGGCGAGCACACCGACTACAACGGTGGATTCGTGCTCCCGATGGCGATCGATCGTTACGCGATCGTCGCTGCGGCGCCGAGTGAAGCCCCAGAACCCGGACAGGAGCAATCGGCGAAGCAAGATCGGCAAGGTCGGAAGGGTCTCTCGCCTGCCCGCATTCGGTGTCACAGCGCCGCTTTGGACGTCTCGGTGGATCTGCCGCTCGACGGTCCCCTGGCACCGGGCGAGCCGACCTGGGCGAACTATGTTCGCGGCGTCATCAGTGGGTTCCAGAAGCGCGGCGTGACCGCGCCCGGCCTGGATATGTTGATCTCGTCCGACGTGCCCCTCGGCGGTGGTCTTTCCAGCAGCGCGGCGCTGGAGGTCGCGACCGCCACGATGCTGGAGGCCGCGACGGGAACGCCGCTGGACGCGCGGGAAAAAGCGCGGCTTTGCCGCCAGGCCGAACACGACTTCGCCGGCGTCCCCTGCGGTCTGATGGACCAGATGGCTTCCGTCCTGGGCGACGAGGCGGGTGCCCTGCTGATCGATTGCCAGTTCGAGATCGTCCGCCTGGTCCCCTTTGCCGACCCGAACGTCAGCGTCCTGATCTGCAACACGAACATCAAACACGCCTTGGCCGACGGGGCGTATTCGCGGCGACGGGCCGAATGCGCGGAGGCAGCCCGCCAGCTTGGGGTGCCCAGCCTCCGCGACGCGACCCCGGAGATGGTGGAAGGGGCGCGCGGCATCTTCGATCCCGTGGTGCGCCGACGGGCCCGCCACGTCGTGACCGAGAACGCACGAACGCTGGACGCGGCCAAACACCTGGAGGCGCGCTCCTTCGCGAAGGTGGGGCTTCTGATGTACGAAAGCCACCGGTCGCTGAGAGATGATTTCGAGGTGAGTTGCCCCGAGCTGGACACCCTGGTCGACGTCGCCACCGAAATTGGCGCGGCGGGCGGTGTGTTTGGCGCGCGCATGACTGGTGGTGGTTTTGGCGGATGCACGGTGACGCTGGTGCGCACGCGCAACGTCAACGCCGTCGCGGAAACACTTGAACGCGAATATAAGATCCGCACCGGGGGCACGCTGAGCCATTTCGTGTCGCATCCCGCCCGCGGGGCCCATTTGATTGGCCCGGACGTTTTTCTTTCCCCCGGGGAATGAACCCCCGCTTGACCCGGCGGCAGGGAGGACACAAAACCACCGTAACAAGTGGCATTCACGCCGACATGATCTATGAGGTAGGCGACCTCATATTGATGGAACAGGACGACAAATGAGAATCCCAATGGGTTATCGGTACCTTCTGGCCGGCGCGATGCTGGTGGGTGCCTGTGGATCCTCCTCTCCGCCTGGATCCACCGGTTCGGGGGGGACGTCCGGCATGGGGGGGCGGGCAACGGCGGGCATGGGCGGTTCGGCAACTGGCGCCGGGGGCGGAAATCCAGCGGTCCCGTGCACGACGCTGCCGGAGATCCCGCAGCGCGTGTGGCGACTGTCGGCCCAGCAGTACGCCAACGCGACCCGCGACCTTCTGGCGCTGACCGCGTCTCCCACTGTCGAATCATCCACCGACGGCGTGTCGGCCTACGCCCTGTTCAGCGACGTCGCGCTGACCGTCGGAGATTCCTTCCTTTTCAGTGGGTTCTATCAAACCGCGGAAAACATCGTCACCCAGATCGCGCCGCGGATTCCCCAGATCGCGTCCTGCATGACGGGCGATACGCACACCGGCTGCGCGATGCGTTTTGCCCAGACCTTCGGGCAAAGGGCCTTCCGCCGTCCCCTGGAGGCAGGGGAAGTGACGAACCTGATGAAGGTGTACAACAGCGTCTGTCCGGCGCCGTCCACGTCTTGCGCGACGCCGACGGAATTCAACAGCGCGATCAGTCTGATGGTCGAGGCGTTGATTCTGTCACCGTCGTTCCTGTACCGGACCGAGCTCGGGCCCGAAACCCTGGCGGTGGGGGCGGCGGGCACCCTGACTCCCTATGAAGTCGCAACTCAGCTTGGGTTCCTGTTTCTCAACTCGACGCCCGACGTCCTGCTGATGCAGGCCGCGGCCAAAACGGGGGCCGAGGGCCTCGACAGCCCGGATGGAATTTCCGCTCAGGTCACGCGCCTGCTGGAGTTGCCCGCGACGAAGGCGAACCTGACCACGGTTATGACCAACTGGTTCAGCCTGGGGCAGCTCACGGACAAGACCACCAAAGACTCGGCGCTGCTGGCCCCGCTCGGCGCCGCGGATCGCGATCAGGCCGCCATCGCGAACGAGCTGCTGGTATCGGGCCAGCAATTCGTGACGGACACGTTGTGGACCAACCCCACGGGCAAGATCACGGATCTCCTGACCTCGCAGAAGGTCTTCGTGAACCGACGCCTGGCGACGTTGTACGGCCTTCCATTTACGGGCACCGCGACCGGCTTCATGGCCGCCACCTGGCCGGCGGATCAGCCACGCATTGGTTTACTCAGCCAGCCCTCGTTTTTGTGGGCGGTCTCTGCGCCGTCGGAGAACTCGATCGTCAAACGGGGCCAGTTCATCCACAACGACGTGATTTGCCAAGATGCGCTGCCACCTCCGATTCCCCTCAACACGCCGTCCGCAATGGATGTGATCGACTGCAAGAACACGGGGACCGCCTGCGATAGCGAAATTTTCAAATCGGATGCGCGCATGGCGCCCGGCGCTGTCTGCGCGGGTTGCCACGCACAGATGGATCCCTATGCGCGGGTCTTGCAGAACTTCGGCCCGATAGGAAACTACCGTACCGTCGACGAACGGGGCCGTCCCATCGATACATCGGTCGGGTTTTCGGGCAATTCCCCGCTGGCCCCCATGGCGATTGCCGGTCCGACACAATTCCGCGACGCGCTCATCTCGACCAAGGCCTTCGCCAACTGCGGGATCCAAAAGATGTCCAGCTACGCGATCGGCCGGATGGTCGAGAAGTACAACACGTGCGAGCTTGCTCCTCTTCGCACCGCGTTCGAGCAATCGAACGGAACGATTTCTTCGTTGTTCACTCAGATCGCGCAGGCCGATTTTCTCCGCGCCCGCGTGGGAGGTGCCAAGTGATTTCGTACAAGATGGCCCGGCGGTCCTTCATCCGAAACTGTGGAGGCTCGGCCGCGCTGCTGGTTCCGCTGTTGCGAAGCATCGAGGCCCGGGCTCAGGGTGTTCCGGCCCCGTTGCGATTTCTGGTGATCCACCATCCGCTCGGCGCGTCTCCTGGGCTGACCACCTGGCGCCCCAGTGACACGGCCACGACGACCAGTTTCACCCTGCCCGCCGAAACCGCGCCCTTCGCCCCGCTTCAGTCGAAGATGGTCCTGATCGACGGTGTGAACATCATCACCGCGTCGAAGGCGTCCGGCAGCAACGGGGGCCAAAACACCCACGAGGGCGGCATGGTCGCGTTGATGACGGGGGTACCAACCCTGGGCAAGATCGGACAAGAGGATCACGTCGCCGGTGGCGCATCGATCGACCAGATCCTCCTGGATCGATCGCCCGTCCTGGGCGGAATGGCATCGACGACCAAGACGACGTTCGGATCCCTGCAACTGGCCGCCGACATCCGTTCCGACCGCGATGAGATATCTCCCCGCGTGCTTTCCTACCGGCCGCCGGCCACCAGCGCCGATCTGGCCGCAGCAAGACAGCCGCTGTACCCAGAGACCCAGCCCATCAACACCTTCAATCGAATTTTCGGCGGGGCCTTGCCCACAGGAACCAACACGGCCGCCCTCCTGGCCCGCAAACTCAGTGTTCTGGATTTCATGCGCAGCGATCTGGCGCGCCTGCAAACGCTGGTGCCGGCCAGCGAAAAGCCGAAGCTGGCGACACACGCGGGGGCCATCCAGCAACTGGAGTCCAGCATCCGGGCGAATCTGAGCGGCATGACGACGAACACCGTCTGCTCAAAACCGACAACGCCGCCGATGTTCACGCAATCGGGCGCCGCCGCCGGTGGATCGAAATTGAGCGGCGTCGACTACTACGTGGCCGCCAATCCGAACAGTCATCCCCACCAAGACCTCGGTCGGGTCCAGTTGAGCCTGATCAAGGCCGCGTTCGCGTGCGATCTGGTCCGCGTTGCCACGTTCATGTGGTCATCGGGAACCAACTGGGTCGTGTTCCCCGGCACGTTCAATGGCGCGACCATCGTGAACAACCCACAAACGGCGCAGCATCATCCACCCAGTCACGACAACAATCCCATGACACGCGCCTGGTTGGACCAGATCAACATCTTCTATTCGCAGCAAACAGCGGCCGCCCTGATGGAGTTCGACGCGCAGACCGATATCGACGGCAACAAACTGCTGGACAACACGGTGATTCCCTACGTAACCGAGGTCGCTCGCGCCTGGGACCACAACCAGCAGAACACGCCGTTCATCGTGTTCGGCGGCAAGAACACGCGGTTGAAGGGCGGCACCTACGTGAAGGTGACGGACGGCGCGCTGTCCACGCAAACCGGTGGAACCGGCAACCGTCCCCTGAACGACATCTGGTTGGCATTGGCGCCCATTTTCGGCGTCACTTTGCCGTCGCTGGGCGCAGACACCCAGCACAAAGGACCGCTGCCCGGCGTCATCACCTGATCAGCCGGGCCGCCCGGGATTCCGGTCACCTGGACGCCGTTCAGCCGGTGCGCACAATCTCGAGACCGTAGACCAGGAAGATGCGGTCAGGGCCGTTGTGCCAAAGCCACGGACCGACGGGGAAACGAACGCTGAACCTGGCGGCCAGCGTGGGATCGCGTCGAATCTCGGCCGACAGCAAGCCGGGATGGGCGGCGTGAATAACGTTGCCGACCGCCAGCAGATCGGTCATCAGCGTGTCGAGATCCACATCCGGACCCACCGTATCAAGGGGATACGTCGCGTCCGAGGTGAGATCGGTAACCAGCAACGCGCGACCCCCGGGCGCGATCAAGCCCGCGAGCACCCGCATGTGCACAGCGTTCGTCAGCGCCCGCACGGTATCGAAGGCCGGGTGCCGGTCGCCCAGCGCCTCCAGCACGACCAACTGAAGTTGCGTCAGCATGCAACACGACACCACGACATCGAATGGTCCGGGCAGGGCGGCAAGCACACGCGCCACCGCCTGGGCCACCTCGGCGGCCAGGGCGTCCGGCGGCCCGGATCGGCGCGACCATTCGGCCAGGCGATCCCAACTTCCCGAAACATCCACCGGCGCGTGCAGGTGCAACCGCTGGCGAACCGCGGCCGTCGCGCCCGTGCGCGCGCGGGCGAGCGCCTCGGGATCCACGTCGACCAGGTGAATCTCGGCGAA
>JANOJB010000222.1:0-6169 GCA_031407985.1 Pseudomonadota bacterium
TGATGCGTCACGACATCTACGAAGAGGCGATGAAGGAGATAGGTGTCAAGCACGGAGGCCTCGACAGCAAGCCAGACACCTTCTTCGACGGCGTGGTCTTCAATCCGGCGAAGCCCGAGGAGTACGCCAAGGCGTTCGCGGTCAACAGCCTCAAGGCCTGAAACACCACACGACCATCGGCGACCAGACGCGACCATGACAACGCGACCATGACGACCACGAAAGGATCCCCACGGTCATGAAGGCAAAATCCCGCATCGATGTTTCGGCGTTCGTGCTGCCGCTCATCGGCATTCTGCTAATTCTCGGATTCTGGGCGGCCAGCTCCGCGACCTGGTCCAAAAATCTGCCGTCGCCTCTGAAAACCTGGCAGGTCTCGAGGCCGTTCATCGTCGCGCCGTTTGAAAAGCGCGGCGAGTTGGACCAGGGCATCGCGCGGTTCGCCTGGTATTCGTTGTGGTTGGTGGCGCAGGGCTACGCCATGGCCTTGCTGATCGGCACACCACTGGGATTCTTGCTTGGCCGATCAAAGCTGTTCTCGAAGGGACTGGATCCCATCATTCAGATACTGCGTCCGGTATCCCCGCTGGCATGGTTGCCGCTGGGATTGGTCCTGTTCGAAAAATCCAGGCCGGCGGCGCTATTCACCATCGCGATCTGCGCGATGTGGCCGACGGTGCTGAACACCGCGCTTGGTGTTCGGTCAATTCCTCAGGACTACTTGAACGTCGCGAAGGTCCTTCAGCTTTCGCCTGGCAAAACCTTCTTCAAGGTCCTGCTGCCGGCCACGCTGCCGTACATGTTCACGGGTTTCCGGCTCAGCCTGGGCATCGCCTGGCTGGTGATCGTCGCCGTGGAGATGCTGACCGGCAGCCCGGGTGTCGGCGGGTTCCTGTGGCAGGAATACAACAGCCTGATCTACGAACACATCATTCTTTGCATCCTGACCATCGGCATCGTCGGGTTTGTACTCGACCGATTGATGAGCATGGTCGAACAACGGCTGAAGGCGTCGTGATGGCATTCCTTGAACTTGAACACGTCAGCAAGGGATACGGTCGCCAGGCCACCGAAGCCCCGGTGCTCTCCGACATCAACCTGCGTGTCGACCGTGGCGAATTCGTGGCCATCGTCGGTTACTCGGGCGCGGGCAAGACGACGTTGCTCAACATGATTGCGGGACTTGCCACGCCCGACAAGGGAGCCATCAAACTCGACGGAAAGTCCATCACGGGACCGGGGGCTGACCGGGGCGTCGTATTCCAGAACTACTCGCTGTTGCCCTGGATGACGGCCTTCGAGAACGTCCACCTGGCCGTGGATCAAACCTTCGGATCCTGGACGCCCGAGGAAAAACGCGCTCACACGGACAAGTATCTGGCCATGGTGAACCTGGCCGCCGCGCGGGACAAGAAACCGTCCGAGCTGTCGGGTGGAATGCGGCAACGGGTATCGGTTGCGCGCGCTTTGGCGATGGAGCCACAGATCCTATTGATGGACGAGCCGCTGGGTGCGTTGGATGCGCTGACGCGGGCGACGCTGCAGGACGAGATCAGTCGCATTTGGGGCGAGACTAAGAAGACGGTCGTGCTGATCACCAACGACGTCGATGAAGGGATCTTGCTGGCCGATCGCATCATCCCCCTGAGCATGGGCCCGGCGGCAACATTGGGACCGGCGGTGGACGTCAGGATCCCGCGTCCCCGGGACCGCAAAGCCATGAATCACGACGCGGATTTCAAGGCGGTACGCAACAGCATCATCGAGTACCTGCTTGGTCCCGGACGCCGGCGCGTCGAAAGCCAGCCACGACCCGATTGGGCCCCCACAACCGAAACGGTGGCGGCATGAATCCCATCGAAGAGAAGTATCTTGAGTTTTCGCACCTGACAAAAACCTACCCGTCTGCCACTGGCCCCGCGGTCATCGTTCGGGACTTTGATTTTTCCGTTCGAAAAGGTGAGTTCGTTTGCCTTATCGGCCACTCCGGTTGCGGAAAATCGACCGTCCTGTCGATCGCGGCGGGACTGCTGCCACCGACCGAAGGGGGCGTCCTTGTCGACCAGCGGGAGATCCCGGGCCCCGGCACCGATCGAGGTGTCGTGTTTCAGTCGCCCGCGCTATTGCCGTGGATGACGGCCTTCGGCAACGTGATGCTGGGTGTCGAGCAGGCAAAGCCGGAGGCTTCGCGAAAGGCGCGCGAGGAGATCGTGGTGCGCTACCTGGAGGCCGTCGGTCTGGGCGCATCGATGCACAAGAGGCCGACCGAACTGTCGTCGGGAATGCGGCAGCGGGTGGGAATCGCACGGGCGTTCGCCCTGGATCCCAAGGTGCTTCTTCTAGACGAACCCTTCGGCATGCTGGACTCACTGACGCGTTTCGAATTACAACAGGTGCTCATTGACACTTGGTCCGCGAACAGAAAGACGGCCCTCATGGTGACCCACGACGTCGACGAGGCGCTGTTCCTGTCGGATCGGATCGCCATGATGACCAATGGGCCCGCGGCGCGGCTGGGTGACGTCATGCATGTGCCCTTCGCGCGACCACGCCACCGCACCGCCGTGCTGGAACACCCGGACTACTACACGTACCGCGAACGTCTGATCAGTTTCCTCGAGGATCAGACGCATTTGAAAACGGCCGCCTGACGGTCAATGACGCAACCACCGAAAAGCAGAAGGAAACGAACGTGAAATCAATCGACGCTACCCGTGAATCCGCGCGGCGACCAACAGTCGCCATTACCCCATCCCTGGCCGGGCTCGCGCTTGGCTGGTTGCTGGTCTGGGCAGGGCCCGTCCAGGCGGAAGAAGCACCGTCGCCTGCCCCTGCACCAGTTGCCGAGGTCGAAGTACCGCCAGCGGCCCTGGCGCCGACACCCATGGCCGCAGTGGGCGTTGCTGCTGTTGCCACGCCACCAGTGCCCGCGGTGCCCCTGGCACCACCGCCGCCACCCTATTCGCTCCCCTGGCAGCTTCGCCCCGCCACCGTCGGCAACGTGGTTCGATCCGACACCGCGACCGCGTTTTACAAGGACGCCGCGGGAAACACGGGGAGCACCGTCGCCAGCATGCTGCTTGCCAGCTACAAGGTCACGCCCGAGATCGCGCCGATGGTGCGTGTCGGCTTCGTCAAGAATGACGCTCCCGGTATGGGCGTCGACGGAAGTTCTTTCCTGAACCCCATCGTCGGCGCGACCTATTCGCACAAGATGGGCAGCTTCAAGCTGGCCCCGTTCCTGGCCACCACCATTCCCATCGGCATGGGCGCGGGCAACATGCCGGACGCCGGAGCCAACGCGGCCAACGGCGCCGGCATCCGCGCGCGGTCCGCCATGGACAACGCGATGTTCGCGGTCAACTACATGACGGGGATCGCGGGCGTCGGATTCGCGTACGTCGATCACAAGTTCACCGCGCAGGTCGAGGCGACCTTGCTTCAGCTGTTCCGGGTTCGCGGTGACAGTGCCGCCGGCGCCACCGACGCGTCACGCACCAATTCGACCGTGGGGCTGCACCTGGGGTACTTCGTCATTCCTCAGCTGTCGTTCGGTGGCGAACTGCGCTACCAGCGCTGGCTATCGCACCCCACCGCGCGAAACACGATGACGGGAGCCAACGTCCCCATCGTCGACGCCAACATGGACACTGTCACCTTCGCGGTGGGTCCCCGTGCCCATTTCAAGGTGAGCAAGACGTCGTGGATTCGCCCAGGGATCTCCTACGCACGCGGGCTGGACGCGCCGCTGACGACGACCAGTTTCAACGTCGTACAGATCGATGTCCCGTTCGTGTTCTAGACCATGTCAGACGCGACTGGGGACCAGGGAAGCACGGATCGCCGATTCGACCTCGACCAGAAAGTCCATCTTGCGGGTCATGGTCAAGAACCATGTACCCGGATCGATGCCGAAGCCCCCATCGCGTTTCGACAACGCCACGCGCTCCATCTTCATGACGGTGTTCGCGACATCGGACCGCATCTTCTCGCGGAGCAGATCGTCGGCGGCACGCGGGGCGGCCGCCGAGAACACGTGAAGATAGCTGTCACACGACGCGATCAGGGCGGAGACCGTCGCGTGCTGACCGTCGACGTAGCGATCTCTCGCAAACACGGTGGCCAGCTGAGCGCGCTCGATTCCCGTTTTTTCCTTGGCGTGCAGCAGCGCCATCCAGGCCAGGGCCGTCGGGCGCAACGCGGGTTCGACCCCGCCCCCCGCCAGATCATCGATGGCCGAGAGCAACTCGCGGTTCGCGCTCGAGTAGCGCTCGATCACCTCGGTCGGTGTCGTCTCCAGGGACTCGACCTGCGCGCGCCCGATGTCCAAATCTGCCAGCCGTTTTTCGGCGCGCAGCAGACGACGGGCCATTCCCGGCGGCAAGGAGACAGCATGCCGCTCGCGAAACAACACCAGGCCGGCCAGGCGCGCGTCGGTGATCCGCCACTGTCCGCGCAGTTCCGTACCGAACAACCGGCCGCCCGACGACAAGTAGAGCGCCGAAGTCCCGCGTTCGCGTTGCGTCTCATGCACCAGCGCGCTGATGACGGCGGTCATCGCCGGAAACTGAACCTCGCTCACGGGTCCTTCAGGCGGATCAAGGCCGGGCTTCGCGGAAGTCGATCGACCATCTGTGCCGTCGCGTTCGGGAAGTGACCGCGCCAAAAACGCGATCTGCTTTTCGAGGCAACTCGCTTTTAGGACCCCCAACTCCGCCGCCCGGCGCAACGCCTCCTCGAAGCTGGTGCCTTCGAATCGTTGCACCTCGGTTCCTCCAGGGCCGGTTATGCCGACCTTCACGACGCACAGCTCGTCGTCGTGCAGAGCGCTGCCCCACCCTACCCCGGCAAGGCAAAATCTGACGATTCGCGTGGCGTCTTCCCTACCAAGCAACATCTTGCGAACGCTGACCTCTGTCTTGATTATCGCGCCTGCTAAATTTCCGGCTGGTTTCCAGGTGCCCAACGTTGCGTAACTTCGGTTGCGTCACGTTTCAAAGTCAGTCACGCCGCCATCACGAAACCCCACAGAACACGGGGTCCCCGCACCACCTAGGGACTGGTCCCGACGTCGAAAATCTCTGGCGTCTGAATCAGTTTCGGGGGACCATAGTCCGCCATGGGTGCCCCATGAAGTTCGCCCTGGCCTTGGCATTTGCGTTCGCGATGCTGCTGGCCGCGACCAAGGAAGCTGATGCGCGGGCCACACGCGCGGCAAAAGTCGCGCGGCCGACGCGTGGCCACGGCGAGAAGGTGGCCGTCCAACCCTTCGACGGTCCCAATGCCGAGCCGTTGCGGGGGCTGGTGGTCCGAATCGTGCGCGGCCGCGGATTTCGGACAATGACCAAGCTGCCTCACTACGAAGGCACCGGACAATACCCGGGCCTGGCGCGCGATCATCACCTGACGGCGTTCGTCACGGCCGATCTGGAGGAGCGCGGACGCTGGCAACGGATCACCTTCCTGGTTTGGAACGGCGTGACGGGATCGATCTTGGGGCGCTGGACAACGTCGGCCCCGGCACCGCGGCTGGCACGTGCGATTGGGAAGGGATTCTGGCAACACCTGGGCCCCGCGATGCTGAAGGCGGAAGCGCCGCCACTGCCGATACAGCTGGAGCAGGCGCCTCCCATGCGCATCGACGCCTCGAACCGTGCGGCGGATGACGATCGGGTCGCCTCGCGCGAGTGAGCGCGCGGTTGCGCGTCCACGCCGCGCGGAGGCCGTTCCTTCGCGTCGCGGAGGGGATCCGGTTGCTATAGTCCCGCCATGACCGCGTTCGCATTCCAGGAGATGCTTTCTCTCGGACCCGACCAAACGCCGTATCGTCTGCTGACCCGCGACGGCGTCTCGACCTTCAACGCCGCGGGGCGCACCTTTTTGTCCGTTGAGCCGGACGCGTTGACCCTGATCACCCGTGAAGCCATGCGCGACATCGCGCACCTGTTGCGGCCGGGGCATCTGGCGCAGCTTGCGGCGATTCTCGGCGACAACGAAGCGTCGCCCAATGATCGGTTCGTCGCGCTTGAACTGCTGAAGAACGCGAACATCGCCGCTGGAGGTGTGCTGCCGTCGTGTCAGGACACCGGCACAGCGATCGTCATGGGCAAGAAGGGCCAGTTTGTCTTCACGGGAGGCGGCGACGAAGCCGCCATCGCGCGCGGCGTCT
>JANOJB010000232.1:0-11594 GCA_031407985.1 Pseudomonadota bacterium
CCACTGAGCGTTACGGCCCGTTACGAATCAGGCACTTCGACAAACCGCGGCGCGCCTGGACGTTCACTTCGTGACGGGCCGTTACGTGCGGGGAGTATGCATTGGGGTATGCGTTCGAACCCGGCGGGGTTGTCGACGAGCGGCAACAACTACGATGTCGATCCAGGACCAGGACCCGAGACTCAAGGCTCCGAACGGGTTGTAGGTATCAGTTGTACCGGGTTGAAACCCGCTCCAGGGCCATCTTCATTTCGTTCGAGGGGTCGAGGCGAACCGCCGCTGCCTGTACTTCTTTGGCTTCCTTCGTTCGTCCGGCGGCGCGAAGGCTCATGCAGAGATCTGCGGCGTCGGTGCGAAACTGGCTCGTCACCACATCGCCGAAGTTCGCCGAGAGATCGTTGGGTAGCAGATCCGGTAGAGGCTGAGCTGCAAGGATCGCGAATTCGTGCAGACTTGCGAGCTCCTTCAGGGGGTCAATGTAGAGTCGGCCCATATCCGCCCACCGACCACGCAGTTTGAGAGGGCGAATCAAGTGACGGCCTCCCGAGCGAAGAATCGGCAACGCACTGGAGTCGCCCTTCAGAGTGTCCACCCAAGCCATCGTGCGCTCGTCGTCGCCCAGAACTGAATTGAGGACGACCCATTCCAGCCGCCATTCCGGTAATTCGGGACCGGCATGCAATGCTGCGGCGACCTTGTCACGAATCTCGGCGAATCGTTCATAGGCCGGCGTCCACGCGCACACGAGAGAGTTGATCTCGCCTGCGAGGTAAGATTCCCGCACGCCCTCGTAGTCAGACGCGAGAGCCATGTTGTTCCAAAGCCAAACATGGTCCTCGGTCGCCTCCTCGTACCTTCCGCTGCAGAGCAGGGCCTTTGCAATTTCGCTCCGGGCACCGACGTCTTCCCCCTTTCCGACAGGCAGCTCTCCCGCGTCCACCTGATCACGTTCAAGGCCATTTAGCCAAGTGTGGACTTCGCTGGAGCCCCGAAACCCCCTGAGCCGTTCTCTTTCAACTCCGCCTTTGAAAGCGATCAGAGTCGGTACCGTCAGAATCTTCAAAGGCTTCGCCCGTTCGCGGTCTGAGTCTACGTCCAACGTGATCGCGAGAGCATTCGCTTCGATCCAGTTGACTACGTCCGGCTCGCGCAAAGTCGTCCTGTCCATCATGTCGCAGTCCTTCGACGACCCCGACGTCGCGTGGACGATCAGCCAGCCTCCAGGTTGCGTCGTGCGCTCAATCGCGTCTGCGAGCACCATCGATTCAAACACAGCGGGGTTCGGGTGGATGCTCACGGCTGCCTACGCTCGATCGCACCGGTCACCGAGGTCAGTGTCGACCACGTCGGGCTCACAACGTTCAACAAGCGCCCCTCCCCTCAGGATAAAGGTGGTCAGATCGTCGAATACCTCGAACATCTTCTGGAAGTCCATCGCGACCTACAGGGCCAATCATTTGATTGGCTGCGGTCTGGCCCTTGTCGGTGGTTGGTCAGAGTCGCTCGGCGACAAATACCACGCCGATCCCCTGCCTTATCTCCGCGCGCAGTTCTACTCTTGGTGTCCCGAGCCTGGGTAGGGGCTCGTAGTGACGGACATCAATCTCGAATCCATCGATGCCGCCAGTAAGAGGCCTCCATGGTGGATTTCCTTGCCGGGCCATCGTGCGTAGATTCTCCTGGCTGAACTTGAGGGCCAACAGGGTCACGCTCCGCACGCTTCCGTGCGCGTCGCACTTCTGAATCACGAAGCTGTGCGACGATCTGAACCGAAGCCAGAAACGCCGTGTACCGGGGCGTTGGCCGACTTTGAGACACCGGCGTGCGACCCAAAGATGCGGCCGACCTCGGAGAATAGGCCGCACCCAAACCACGGCAAGCGCGGCAAGGATGACTACGATTGCGCCGGTGCAGAGCAAGACAATCCTGATCCGAAGCGTGCGAAGGGTGAATGCTGGCGCCATACTTTGTGTTTCACGACGGCACTTCTACTAGGTTCACGGCTGCTTGGCGTTCTGCAATCACGCGGACGCCGTACAATTCGTCGTACTCAGCCCAGACGCGCACAGGCGCATTGCGGAGCAACGGGTTTGCCGCAACGTATCGCTGCAGCTCCATTGGGTAACGGTCGCCCTCTCTGATGGGTGCAGGGCTGCCATCTCCTGAGCCCAGCAATAAGGCAAGTTTCGTCTGATCCATATCGAACAGCCAGATCGACACCCTCCGTACTATCCCCTGTGAATCAGCGACCTGAACGACGAGCGCGTAGGACAGCAGCATTCGAATGCAATAGCGTGTCTCTCCAGGCGGTTCATGTTCTCGCAAGCAACGGACCGCGGCATACAGACTCGGTACACCCCCCCTGTTGAGCTGATAAACCCTCCAAATCAGAATGCCCGCGATCAGGATGCCGAGGAGAATACAACTGGTCATGGTCTCAACTAGCTACGGATGAAAGTTTCCAATACCGCATCCCGCGAGGACAATATTGGCCAGCGTCAGATACCCCACCTTGACGAGCGGAGACGTTGCTTCCTTGGCCTTCTGGACCAAGGCCAACACGGCTTTGAAGCACTTGTTTCTCGGACCAGGATCACTGTTCTCCGGGCCCCAAGTGAAGGGAGGGAAATCATCCTGTGTCTCGTAGTACTTCTGCGCCAGCACGCGGGTGGCATATGCTCCCGTCGCAGCTCCAACAACTGCCGCTCCGAAGGCAAGCCCACCTAGGTAACCGACACCTGCCTCAGTCCCGTTCGGGTCCGTTAGGTTGGCCGGGTCGGCATTTGCGTAAAGGTAGCGGTTGAGGGACAAAGGCGAGCGGGGATCGCCCATCTTGGGATCGAGAGTTAGGAAACGGCCGCTTTTTGGACTGTATTGTCTCGCCCGCAGGTTGATGAGTTCAAGGTCGGCGTCCAACTCCTCACCTGCATACAGCCGACTGTTTGGCGTCGTTCCCACGCTTGCGATGAGGCTCCCCCAAGCGTCGTGGTCGTACGTATCTGTCACACTCGCAGTCGAGTCCATGAGAAAGGTGATGTCGCCGTGGGCGTCGTGGCCGTGGAAGCTCGTTTGCGGCGTACCGCCAGGATTCCGCGTTTGGCTCAGCAGCATCGCCCCGTACGTGTAGCGGACTTTAACGTCGCCACCGGACACCTCCTCTAACACCTGCGAGTATCCGGTTGGGTTCAGCTCATCGACCATATACCGCGTGGTTACGGCGCCCACAGTCTTCGCCACCCGAGCGCCGTCGCAGTCGTGGGTCAGAGTGACGGCACCACCGTTCTTGCTCTTCAGGCGGTCCCGGAAGTCGTAGGTGAATGTCGCGCCGTCGTAGCTGGTCGTGTTTCCGTTCGCGTCGTACATATCGGTCGTCAACTGGTCGTTGGCGTCGTAGGAGTAGGTTGCCGATGGAATCGCTGTCAAGGCGGACATGCGCGTCAGCCGGTTTCCTGTCGGATCGAGCGTGTACTGGATAGCTCCGTTGCTCCCGGCACCGCCCGGATCTCCCGCGACCGTTTCGCTGGTCAGTCGCGCGACAGTGTCGTAGCCGTACACCGCCTGCCGTCCGGTAGCCAAATCTATTGCCGTCAGGCGCTGCCCGCGCGCGCTGTAGGTCGAATTCCAAGTCGCAAGCGGGGCTCCTGCCTTTTCCCACGCAAGCGAAGCAATCCGGTTCATAGTGTCGTAACCGTAAGTCGCCGTTGCGCCGCTCGGTTGGGTTACCAGGCTCGGACGTCCCGTCACCGCGTACGCAGTCGTCGTCAGGCCTCCCGGAAGGCGATTGTCCAAGACAGAGACCAGTTGGTTCGCAAGGTCCCATGCGTAGTCCACCGACGTCCCGTTGACGTTTGACGACCGGATGGTCGCGACGTTCCCGCTCGGATCGTAGGTGTACGAGAGCGTCCCGGCGGGCGCTGCCTTGGTCAACCTTCGGTCGCGCAGATCGTACGTGTAGGTCGTGGCGCCGCCGGCATCGGTCATTCCGGAACGGGTGCCGGTCAAGTTGTACGAGTATGTTTCAGCCGGCTCACTCAGGCTGGCGTCGGGCGTGCGGCTGAGCAAACGGCTGCGGGCGTCGTGGAGCATTGTCGTCGTTTTGCCCTTGAAGTCCATGTGGGAAATCATGTTGGCGACTTCGTCGTAGCCGAAGGTCTCCACCTGCCCGAGCGGCAGCGTGCGCTTGGCCTTTCGCTGGGACAAGTCGTATTCGAACGTAGTGGTGTGTCCGTTGGCGTCGAGAATCGACACCATGTTTCCGGACAAGTCCCAGGCATATTGGGTGACGTTTTCCAGCGCATCCGTCAGCGAAGTGAGCTGGCCTTCGGCGTCGTAGCCGTATGTCGTGACGGCTGCCATCTGGTCCGTGTGGGTGGTCCGCCGGCCGAGGGCATCGTAGCCGTCTTGCTCGCTGGTTCCGTCCGGGTGCCGCGTCTCGATCAACCGCGAACGCGCGTCGTACGAGTACTCCGTCCGGCGTCCCGCGGGATCCGTGACAGACGTTCTCCTGCCGAGGGCGTCGTAGCCGGTGACCGTCGCCCGGGCAAGCGAGTCGGTGACTTTCGTGATCCGCTCGGCGCAACCACATCCCGCCTCGTATTCGTAGGCGGTGATGCCTCCGCGTTCGTCGGTGCTGGACGCGACGCGACCCAACGAATCGTATGACCGCGCAGTAAACGTCCCATCGGGATACGTCGTCCGCGTGAGTTGACCCGTCAGATCGTATGTGTAAGTCGTGATCCGGCCGGCCTCGTCCGTTTCGGTGAGTTTGTTGCCCCGGAAGTCCCGGGTGGAGAGGACGTGCGAGCCATCGCCGAATGCTGTTTCAATGACGTGGTTCGCGGCATCGTACGCGTAGCTAGTCGACCGCGGATCGAACGGGCGGTACTCGCGCGCCAGACTATCGTTCAGGTCGTAGTCAAATCGGGTCCACTGTCCCATGGCTCCGATGATCCACGCACGTGTGCCGCGCGGGTAGTACGTGTACGAAGTGACGCCACCCCGGGGATCCGTGACGCTCATCAGGTGCCCAAGGCCGTCGTAGGTATTCCTGGTCGTGCGTCCCAAGCGATCGGTCTTGGCCGTCACGTTCCCCGCAGCGTTGTAGACGAAGTACGTTGTCTGTCCCGCCGCGTCCGTCACGGACAAGGGGAGACCCCGCGACGAAGAGGTGAACGTCGCAAGAGTGCCGAGGGTGTCGCTGAATCCGGTCGGGATGAACCTGTCGTCGTAGGCAATCGTCGTGACCTTCCCCAGCGCATCCGTACCCGTCTGAGGTTGCCGATACTGGTTGAAGCTCGTGCTCGTGGTCTCGCCACGGGCGTTGGTCGTCGAGGTTTGATTGCCGCGTTGGTCGTACGTGAACGTCGTGGTTTCAGCCAGAGCATTGGTACGCGACATCTCGTTGCGATTGGCGTCGTACAGATGCGTGGTGGTGCGCCCCAGCGGATCGGTCTCCGACAGCAACAGCCCGCGCGGATCGAAGGTCTGGACTACCAGGCCTGTATCTGGATTGGTCCTGCGCGTGATGCGTGCCGGGATGTCATACGTGTATCCCGTGACCCTCCCCATCGCGTCGGTATCCGTTTCCAGTCGCCCGTTCGCATCGAACGTCGTCACCCGTGCCGGATTGCCACGTCCGTCGACGCTTCTGATCAAGCGGTGATCGGGGTCGTAGCTGTGGCTGAACGTCTGAAACTCGCCGGCGGGGGTGACCAACGTCAGATCGCCCGCTGCGTCGTATGTGTACAGATACTGGTTCTGGTTGAACGGATCGGTGCGCGGCGCCAGGATCCGCGTGATCCGCCCCGCCGTGTCGCGCTGGAACTCGACCGCCATCCCGCCCGAGCTGCTGGTGATGCCGTTTGCGGTGAACGTCAGCGTGTTGCCCTGAAGATCCTTGATCGACTTCAGTTCACCGCTGGCGGCCATTGTGTGCACCTGACCGAATGGATCCGTGTACGTGTACGTCGTCGGCGTGTACTCGAGATCGTCCACGAAGCAAACCAGGCGGCCGTCGTTCACCACCAACAATTCGCAACCATCGGCGGTCAAGGTTCCGAAAACGCCCGCCTCCGGCGTGTACACCGGCTTGTGCAGGAAGTGGAAGAACGTGGCGTACGGCGCCGCGCTGAACGCGAACGTCACACGACGCCCGCCCGGCTCGGTCAGCGTGACGTTGTGGGCCGGATCCGTCTCCAGATCCGGGTGACCCACCGTCAGCGACCAGCCATGACCGAAGTCCCCCACCTTGCCGCGCTCAAGGCTGTCGTACTTGCGGCCAATGGCCAGGGACAGTCCCGGCAGCGGAACCTTGAACTCTTCGATCTCGACGACCAGACGGCCGGGTTTGTATTCGCCCGACACCGTGACGGCCACCAGGTTGACCTGAGTGGCTCCCCCCGAATCGGTGCCAGCCAACTGGATGACGTACGGACCGTTGCCAAGCAGCGTCGTGTCGAGCGCCGCGATTGTCGCACCCGCCGATGCTGGCATCGTCGTCGGCAGCGTGTGAACGTCATCGGGATGGTTCATGGGCCAGTAAGTCACGCTGCCCGAGGTCAAGTTCACCCCAGCCCCGAGCGTGATCGAGATGGGACCGCTGACCGTCGACTGGTGGACGGGGCCCCCAATCCATCCCTGCGTCAGCGCGGGTCCTGACCCCGGCGCCGAGTCCCACTGTAGGAAGACCGGCGCCGCGGCCAGGATTTCGGTGCCGCCGAGAGCAGTGGCGTCGATGCGATCCGACCCGACCCGAATCCCCGCGTAGGCGAAGACCGCCGTTCCGGTGGCGTCGGTCTGCACGTTGCCCGCGGAGGTGTTCACGCCGGTGACCGCGAACGCCACGACGAAGTCCGGAATTGGCACGCCGAATCCGTCGCGGAGCAATGCCCGCACGACTGCCGTGGCGCCCAGCGCCGTTGGACCAGGAGCATCCAGCGACAGCGTTAACGTGGCCGTTGCCAGCGACGGAGCGGGATCGATCGTGACGGTCGCGTCGTCGGCGGTGGTCAGAAAACCGTCCGTCCCGGTCAACCGCAGGACGTATATCCCCGGCTCGGTGAACAGCGCTTGCGTCACGGGCGACGTGGCGTCCGAAAAGGCGACCGGCGCCGGTCCGCTCACCTGTGTCCATTCGCTGGTGATTCGCAGATCTCCATCGGGACCGTCGTCGTGTACCTCGCCGTTCAGTGTGACGATTTCGGGCAGGCGCGCCGAATACAGACCCTGGTTGCCACCCGCCCGCACCAGCGGCGGCTGGTTGCGGCAAATGTTCTGGTTGACGTTGTTGTAAATCCACTCAAGTTCGGGACCCGACGGCGCGTAGAAGTAATCATTCAGCGAGCTCGCGATCCGGGTCAGCATGACACGGTCGATGTCGGAGCCGAGCCCTATCGTCACGGTCCGGATTCCCGATGCTGCGAGCCTCGCGATTGCGGGCTCTGGCTCGCCCCAAGTGTTGCCGCCGTCCGACAGGAAGATGATCAATGGCGTCGCCGTCGGTCTTCTGCGCAGGCTCTCCAGCTCGTCGAGCGCGCCCGTCAGGCCCGCACCGATGTTCGTTGGGGCGAAGAACTCCCGGATAAAGATCGTATCGATGCCCGCCTTCGCCTGGACCGGGTCGGTCGTCAGCGGGGAGTTGAGCCCAAAGTCCGCGCTGAAGGAGACGACGCCGACCTGATCGCGCGAGAAATCCAATGTGTCGATGAAGTGCTTCGATGCTGCCTGTGCGGCGGCCAGTCTTCCTTCGAAGGCCATCGACGACGACGCGTCGATGACTAGCATGATGTCCAACGGATCCGCTCGGCCGGTGCACGGCGTCCCGACCGGGGAGACCCACGTGACGTTCACAACGTTCGAGCTGACCGGGACCGCCACAATGGTCGTCGAGGCGATGATCGCGTCTCTGCCGATGTCCGCTCCCGTGTAACCAATCTGGACCTTTCCGTCGGGCCCCGCGATCACGTCCATCACTCTGGCGTTCGGACCGGTCACGACGACATGTATCGGCAGACCGTCGACCGGCGCGTCGAGGGCGTCGGTTACGGTCACCGTCAGCGAGACCTCGGCGCCCACCAGTTGCGGAACCACATCGCTGATCGTCAGCCGTCCTTGCGGATAGAGATGCAAATTGGGGGTGTGGCTCTTCGTCAGCGGGCCATAGATGTTTTGGTTCGGGTCCTTCCAGGTGACGGCCACCTGATCGGGAAAGGGACCGCCAGGTCGGTTCGACGGCGCCACGAACTCGACCGACGCGTTCGCGGTTTCTGTCGGCGCGACCGTCGCCGGCCCCGAGACGACCGTGTCCAGCAGCTGTCCGTCGACCGAGTCGGTGACCGTGAACGGCCCCGCCACCCCGGTCCCGTCGTTCCGCAGCGCCAACTGATACTGAACCATCTGGCCGGCGAAGATGTCGGCAGGGCCCGCCAGATCGACGTTGATCACGGGCACGGCGCTGGGCAGAGAAAGGCCGGCGCCTCCGAAGGCTCCGGCGCTAGCCGTGGCCTGGACGCTGATGGAGTGTTGCTGTCCGGCCAGGCCCAGCAGATAGCCGAGATAGTCTTCGTCGGTGAGGAACGCGTCTCGGGGCGTGGGTGGGGGCGCCACCAGCTCGCCCTGGAACAGCACGGACGCGCCCAGAGCCAATGGCCCCGGTGTCGCCGTTGTCAACACCGCGCTGGCGACCCCCGAATCGAGATCGGCCGTGACCGCCAAACCCGGGAGCGGATTGGGCGGCAATCCGGTAAAGAACGCGGTCAGATCCAGGACTCCGTCATCTCCGATGGTCGCGCTCCCCATGGGATCGAAACGCGTGACCACGCGTACCGCGCTTGCCTGCTGGGGATCTCGCAGCAAGGTCACCGTCGACGGTGGAATAATCATCCCGAAGAAGGTGCCCCATTCCGCCGTCGCGCCCGGGTTGATGGACGTTCCGGCAACCGGCGAGATGAACGAATAGGTGACTCCGGGCGAGCCGAAGTTTCGGACAAAGGCAGTAAAGAAGGGATCGATCGGTGTGGTCGGGGGCAGGCGTAGTCCCGCGCTGTTGAATGCCGCAACCGCCAACGGGACCCAGGCGTTCTGCGAGGGCGAGAAGTACTCGAGCCGTTCCTGAAACCCCTGCACAACGGCCGTACTGCCGGTGGTGTTCCGCCCGTCGAGGTTCCCGTTGACCGAGAGACTGACGCCCGCGTTCGTGACGGTAGCGGAGACAATGATGTGATCTGCAGGGGCAACGGCGAGACGATCAGCCGTGACCGCGACCGACAAGCTCGGCGACATGTTGCTGAAGGTCGATGTCTTCGTCACCATCAGCGTGCCGCAACTCGGCGAGCCCCCGACGCAACTTCCCGCCTGGCACGTGTCGCCGGTCGTGCAAGTGTTGCCGTCGCTGCACGCCGTCCCGCTGGGGGCGTTCGGGTGTGTACAGCCGCTGGCACCGCAGACATCGTTCGTGCACGGGTTGTTGTCGTTGCAGGACTCCGCGGTGCAAGGATTCGGAAAACCGTCCTGGAAGATGAGCTGGGCGCCCGCGCCGCCGGCGTCCACGTTCCTGGCCATGAAGGCGCCCCTGGCCACCATGCCGGTCCCCAACTGCAAGGTCCCGTTCGGAACCAGCATCAATGCCGTCACGTTGCCGCCGCTCGTGAACGCGACCGCCTTCGGCGTGGCGCCGATGCTGCCGTTGCTACCGTTCTGTCCCGAAACCTCGATGCGGATGTCTTTCGCGGTCAACGGCACGCCGGACATCGGTCCAATGAACGCTCCGCTGGTGCCGGCCAGGCGGTTCGAGATCCGGATCTGGACTGCGCCCAGCGCTTCGACCCGCGCGCCGGCGGACATCGTCAAGTCTCTGAGCTGATAGATGCCCGCGGGGAGGCGCAGCCTGCCTCCCGTTCCTACCGAAACCACGGCGAAGCTGAACGAGGAAGCGGTGACCGTTCCGCCCGTTGGGACCGTCAGGTTCATCGTGCCGGGTGTGACGGCGGCGAGCGGCGGCAACGCGGGCAGCGGCACCAAAGGCGTGACGCTTCCGTGCGAGCCACCCGTGCCGCCGGTGAAGCGATTCGTCTGCACGTCCCCAACGACGACGCCGGTCCCCAGGCGCACCGAATCGGCGATGACGTTGCGGGTGGCTTGGACCTGAACGCCGGTCAGAAGGTCGATGGCGTGGTTGCCCGACAGGAACGGCCCGGTGACGCCGCGCGCACCGACATCACCACCGGTGACGACGACACCGCCGGTCTGGATGCGAATGCTGTTCTGGACCTCGACGACGAAGTCCGCGGTCTTGGGGTTGGCGTTGAGTGGAAGCCTTGTCGCCTCAGTAGTGCCGGGCGGAGGCGGGGTGGACTCGCTACCGATACAACTGGCCACACCGAGGACCAGAGCCAGTAGTGGCCTTCGAGCACCCCAGCGATTCGAGAATCGCGCAGCAGTATCTCCGGACATGCTCAGCCCCCTTTCCAAGTAGAGGGCCGTCACCGGTATCAGTCCCAGCCCAGCGGCACAGTACGCCAACGAAAGAGCCTGCCACAAGCGAATAGGGGTTTTTGCCGCGTGCTCCGACGCGACTCCAGTGCGCCGTGGGCAAGGTCATCTCGATGGTCGGGTACCGTCAGCCGACACTTTCGGAGGACCCGGAGTGCACGGAGCATGCACCCCAAAACGGGCGTTTCGCGGGTCCGGGCGAGGCCACCGAGCCAGCCAGCGGAACAGACCGTGACCCATTGACCGGGTGAGGAAATAAAGACATAAACCCGGTCACTCGCGGGATTAACTCAGTTGGTAGAGTGTCAGCTTCCCAAGCTGAATGTCGCCGGTTCGACCCCGGTATCCCGCTCCGCTGCAACCTCTGGAAATGCTTCAGCGTCGACGCGCGTAGGATCACCCTCGTTGTCGTTGCGCTACCGCGCCGGGTAGCAACCGGGTAACAAGCGGAGACGGTTTTTCGTCGCTGTTCGCTTGTGTCCGCCAAGGCGCTACGCTTGATATGTCATGTCGCAGCCTTCGCAGACCGCGGACTGTCCCGCACCGACAGTGGATCTCTCCGGTCTGGACGCAGAACAGGTGAATCTCATCGCAAAATTCGTCGAGTTCGTGCGTTCCAAGGAAAAGGAGCGGGCCAAGACCGACTTCCTGCATTTTTGGGAGTCGTGGAAGGCGCGCGCGCCGCGGATTCCCGAAGATGAAGCCGAAGCGCTGGTTTCTGAAGCGGTCGCGTTCGCGCGCGGCCACGTATGACGGTGTCGCCCAGCTCGCCCGCGCACGCGCAGGAGCAGTAACGAGGACCTGCCGAATAATCGACGGGCCCTTTGTTTTTTGGGGCGGTCGATTGTGCCAGCGTGTCGCGCTTCTTGCGGCGAAGAGCGGCAAGTCCAAGAGATAGCGGCTATTTCGCCCCTGGTCGGGGATTGCGGGAGTTACTGGAGCAGTGGGTGCCAACTAGGTACTTGCGAGATATAGCCAGATGTTGTGGATCGCGGAGATCTGAGAAAGCGGCGTACCTTTCCGGGTGAACAAAACCTGGAAACACCGACGGCGAGCTTGCAGGCCCGTCGTCGGGGAAAGGCACGCCAATGCTCAAGGTACTCGAA
>JANOJB010000124.1:0-6907 GCA_031407985.1 Pseudomonadota bacterium
CCACCGACGTAGGCCGTGATGTGCATCCATGGCATCGCCAATGTTTGGGTGGCACCAAAAGAGTAGTCGTTCGCCCTCATCATGACGCCGCGAAAGTCCGTCGCGTGAATCCGAAACTTGATGATCATGTACGTACCCGGAACCAGCATCAGCGTGTCAGGCAGGGTGATGCTGCTGACCATGTCGGCGCCGGTTCTGGGTGGGGTGACGGCCGCGGTTGTAGCCCCCGTCGCTGCAGGTTTTGTAAGCGGTGCACCCGTCGACAGGCCCACGTAGTCAACGTCGGTCGTGACCGACGGGTTGCCTGTGTCGTTCGTGAACCAGTATTTGATGGTGATCCGGTTGACCGCGACCGCCATGTTGGTGGATACGCGCACCTCGGACTCCGTTGCCTGACCGTCGGCGGCGCCGACTGGAATGTACGTAACGGAAAGCATGCACGTCGCGCACATCATCTCCATCCCGCCCGTTCCGCTGCCTCCGCTTGCCATCGAGCCGCCCATGCCTCCGGCACCACCTGGACCGCGTCCTCCGGTCGCCGCGCCGCCCGTCCCTGCGCCGGCCACACCCGCACCACCACTGGCCGCACCTCCGGTACCTCGACCACCTGTGCCGGAGCCTCCGGTGGCGGCGCCACCCGTCCCCGACCCGCCGGTGGCGGCGCCTCCGGTGCCCGCGCCGCCCGTCCCACGACCTCCTGTGCCCATTCCCCCCGTACCGACGGTGCTGCCGCCGCTGCCGAACGGAATTCCACCGCCGCTGCCGAAAGGAGTGCCACCGCCGGTGCCGAACGGAGTACCACCGCCGGTCCCCAGGATGCTGCCGCCGCTGCCCGTGATCACGAACCCCGCGTCCGAGTTCTTGTGGAACGCCTCGGGATTGCCACAACCGAATGCCAGCACAACCGCGACGGCGGGTGCCCATCGTAAAACACGGCAAACACCACCGATCATGTTCCTACGGTCTCCTCGGGGCTGGGGAAACACCCTGAATGGTACCAGTCCGTTCCAAGCTTTGTAACGCCGACCACCTTCCCTGTGAGAATGGTTACGTGAGAAGGCGCGGGTCGGGCACCTCCCGCGCCGACAATCAGAGGGAACCAATGGATAGGTGACGCGTCGAGTCTGCGGGTTGCGGGGTCCAGTGCGGGGCGGGCCTACGCGATCCCAAACTGCGCGCGCAGGGCCGGGTACAGTTCCTTGGAGCGATCACAGTTCGCGATTCCGAGGCGCACGGAGATCTGCGAACCATCGCCCCAGGGCCACCACATCGCGAAAAGCAACATGCCGGCGACCACCGGCCCGGTCAGCAGGATTTGGCCGGGGCGCAGATCACCACACCGCTCCTCCAGCGCCCGAACATCGTCGGGCGCGGTTGCGAACGTTTGCGCCGTCCACTCCGACGGTACAGCCGCTGTAAGAATGCCCCGTACCGACGGGCCGGCGTCTCCAGGGAACGACGAGGTCACTGTCTTGAATCGGTGATCCCAACTCCATCCGGGACTGGGCCAGGCGGCCTGCAGCGTCGCTAGCGTGTCGAGGATGGGTTGCCACGGCTCCGCGGATGTCGACATCGCAACAGAATAACAGAGGTGTTCGCGTTCGGCCCAGAGTCGAGTTGACGAACGGTAGGCCGGCATCGCCCTTACCCGGCATCGCCCTTACCCGGCGTCGCCCTTACCTGGTAGGCTGCCGCGCGATCGGCGGCGACCGGCACCGAAAAAACCGGCGTCCCGACAGCCGGCGCCCGAAAAACGAACCCCGCACCTTCACCCTGGATCGATCGGAGACGCATGAAACCCCGCCGCCCAACAGTGATGTTCGTCAGCTTGGTCCTGTCCAGCGCTTGGATGGGAAGCACCAACAGTCTCGCCGCTCCGGCGCCTGGTGGCGTTCCATGTGGAACCGACAACCTGATCGCGGGCAAGGCTCCGTGGGGGCAGGCCGCGGTGAACGGGAACCTCACTTTGGTGACCGATGGGGCCGTCGCCCCGGAAGGGGCCCTGTGGAACGCGCCTGCCGGAGTTTTGTTGGAGGCGGGAGGATCGCTGACCTACGACCTGGGACAGGTCCGATCAGTTGGTGCGTTCCACGTTCAGGCCGACGCGAACGACACCTACAAGATCACCGGATCGGTCGACGGCGCGGCGGGCAGCTTCAAGTTTCTGGCCGAGATCCCCAACGTCGTTGATCGGGGGCCCGGGCTGCGGGCGCGGTCCCTGCAGGTCGTGCCGGTACAGGTGCGGTACCTCCGGGTCGGGGAGGGGGAAGGCGACACGTTCTTTTCGATTTCCGAGTTCGCGGCGTACTGCAGCGCCCCGAAGCCGTTTCCGCCGGTGATGCGCGTCGTGGATGCCCCGCTGGCCGACGCGCCCCCGAAGGCCGCTGCCACCCCAGCGGCGGGAAAAGCCGATACCGCGCCGAAGACAGGTGGGCGTTTCGGGATGATCGTCGCGGCGGCGGTGCTGCTGCTGCTGGGCGTTGGTGGGCTGCTGGGCAAGCGGCGGCGGGCTGCTGACAGTGGCAAGGCCGACGGGGATCCGGCGCAGGGCGGATCGGAATCCAAGGCGGACGTCGACGCGGCAGGTGCCCCCGGAAAGTCGCGATGGGAGACCCACGATCTGCTGCGCCTGCTGTTTGCGGCCAGCGGTTGCGCGGCGCTGATTTACGAGGTGGTTTGGTTTCACCTGTTGCGACTGGTGATTGGTGCGTCTGCGCTGTCGGTGGGAATCGTGCTCGCCAGTTTCATGGGCGGCATGTTCCTGGGCAGTCTGTTGTTCGCGCGCTTTGTTCCGGCGGGGCGAAATGCCCTGCGGGTGTACGCGTTCTTGGAGATCGGCATCGGCGTTTTCGGTCTGCTGATGCCGATTGCACTGCCGGCGGTGAAGTTCATTTACGTCGGTTTGTTTGGTTACGGATCCATGGGGATTGCGCTGCGGGCGGTGATCGCGGCGATCTTGTTGTTGCCGCCCACGGCCCTGATGGGTGCGACGCTACCGGTTATCGCACGGCGGTACGCGCACGGTCGTCGGGGGATGTCTGGCCTTGCCGGGCTGTACGCGGCGAACACCATCGGCGCGGTGATGGGATGCCTGCTGTCGGGGTTCTATCTGTTGGCGGTCTGGGACGTTTGGGTCGCGACCGCGACCGCGGCGGCGCTGAATTTCATCGTGGGCTGGTTCGCCCTGCAACGGAGTCGTATCGATTCGTTCAGCGCGGTGTCGGCGCCGGTGGCGGTGTCGGCGCCAGCACCGCAGGCGTCACCGGTCGGGGATCTGTCCCTGCACGCGCGCGGGGTTTTCCTGGCCGTGGGTTTTTCCGGCCTGACAGCGCTGGGGGCGCAGGTCGTGTGGACGCGTTTTCTGACGATCCTGTTCGGGGCGACCGTGTACGCGTTCTCGATCATCCTGGCTGTCTTCCTGGCGGGATTGGGTTTGGGTAGCGCCGTCGCCGCGTATTTGCTGAGGCGTGGCCTAAACCCGTCGCGTGGTTTGGCGTGGAGCCAGATCGCGTTGGTACCGGCGATCTTGTGGTCGGCGTATCTGCTGGCCGAGGTGCTTCCTTTTGGATCGCCGCCCGCGTCGACGCCCTTAAGCGCGCTGCACGCCCTGCATGTGTTGCGCGCAATCGCCGTCGTCTTGCCGGCGGCCGCCTTGTGGGGCATGAGTTTCCCGTTCGCGCTGGCGGCCGCGGCTACCGTCGGTGGGGACGCCGGCCGGTCGAGCGGACGCGTGTACGCGGCCAATACGCTGGGCGCGATCATCGGCGCCTTGGCCGTCAGCTTCTGGGCGGTTCCCACGTTTGGCACGCGCTGGGCCCAGCAAAGCCTGGTGATTGCCGCCGGAATTTCGGCCGCGGCGATCCTGTACACGTTCGGTCGCGCGTTGAAGGACAGCGCGCCTGCCACCACGCTGGGGGAACTGGCACGCGATCGCAAGCCGATTTGGTTGCCGCCCACCTGGGCTTTGGCGTTCGCGCTGGCCGCCGCCGCCGTTTTGCCCGGACCATCAACGGTGTTTCTGGCCCACGGTCGTTACATTTGGTGGGTCGACCCGCGCGACCAATACCCGTTCGTCGCCGAGGGCGCGGCGTCCACGGTCGCCGTTCACATTGGTCCCGACGGCTACAGCAATTTTCACGTCTCGGGGCGCGTCGAGGCCACCAACAATCCGAACGACATGCGCATGGAACGCATGCTGGGTCACCTCCCGGCCTTGATCCATCCGCATCCCGAATCGGTCTTGGTCGTGGGCATGGGGGCGGGAATCAGCGCGGGCGCGCTGGCACTACACCCGGAAATCAAGCGCATCGTGATCTGCGAGATCGAACCGCAGGTCGTGGGTGCCGCCAGCCAGTTCACGCGCGAGAACTACAACGTGCTGAAGGATCCCAAGGTTCAGATCGTTTTCGACGACGCGCGCCACTTCCTGGCGACGACGCGCGAGAAGTTCGACATCATCACGTCGGATCCCATCCATCCGTGGGTGCGCGGCAATTCCATCCTGTTCTCGCGCGAGTACTACTCGGTCGTGCGATCGAAACTGAAACCGGGCGGCGTGGCGACGCAGTGGGTTCCCCTTTACGAGACCAGCGAAGAGGCCATCCAGATTCAGGCGAAGACCTTCATGGACGCGTTTCCCGAGGGGACGGTCTGGAATTCGGCGTCGAACGGGAAGGGTTACGACGTCGTGCTGCTGGGGTCGCCAGAACCGCTGCGCGTGAATTTCTTCGACGTTCAGGGTCGGATCGACAAGACGCCCAAGGTCGGCGAGTCCCTGCGCGAAGTGAAAATGGCATCGGCGATGGACCTGCTGGCGACCTACGGTGCCAGCGCGCGCGACATGAAGGCGTGGTACGCGAAGACGCCCCTTAACCGAGACTTCAGCTTGAAGCTGGAATACATATCGGGCCTGGCGCTGAACGCGCGGGAGGCCGACTCCATCTACGCTCACATGGTCACGGCCAGAACGTATCCGTCGGACATGATTACCGCACCGCCGTTTTTGGAGACGGAACTTCGCAACCGGATATTGGGCAGCGCCCCGCAGGCGGCGCGTTAACCGCGACTGAATGGGTGCCCACCGTCGCTGGGTGGGGCGTTATCTTGGCAGATGCGCGCAGTCCCTTGTCTGGTGGCCGTTCTATTTGTCGTGCCCGTGATGACGTCCTGCGGTCCGGCGGCGACCGGCGGCGGTTCAGGTGGCGGAAGCAGCGGTGGGAGCGTGGGGTCGGGCGGCAGCGGTTCCGGCGGCACAACGGGGACTGGCGGTAGGGGCACGGGTGGCGCGGCGACCGGTGGCGCGGCGACCGGTGGATCGGCCACCGGTGGGACTGCAACCGGCGGCGGGACAAGCGGTGGTGCCGGGGGGGGAACCGGCGGAACCGGGGGCGGAACCGGGGGCATGTCAGGATCGGGTGGTGGTGGTCGCGGGGGATCATCCGGCACGGGAGGCGCGGCGGCGGCTGGTGGCGCTCGCGCGACCGGTGGTGCGGGCGGCGGTGGTGTTGGGACGGGGGGCGCAGGTGGTGCTGTTGCCGCGACGGGAGGCGCGGGTGGCGTTGGATTCAGGCTGGGGACGGGCGGTCCGTTTCCCTTTCCGCAGAACAAGAAATCGGGAATGTGCACGCTGACCACCGCGGCAAACGCGTCGCAGTCGGTTCAGGCGGCGTACGACGCGTGGAAGGCCGAGTTCGTGTCGGCCAACGGCGCGGGCGCCGCCGGCAACCTGCGGGTCGTGCGAACCAGCGACGGCAACGACACGGTTTCCGAAGGTATCGCCTACGGCATGTTGGCGGCGGTCTACATGGTCGACCGCGCGACGTTCGACGGTCTTTGGAACTATGCCAAGGCGCACCTGGACGCCAAGGGGCTGATGAACTGGCAGATCAACGCGGCCGGCGCGGTATCCGGGCAGGGCAGTGCCACCGACGCCGACGAGGACATCGCCTGGGCGTTGTTGATGGCCTCGAATCAGTGGTCATCCGCGACGTATCTGACCGACGCGCGGGCTCAGATCAACGCCATGTTGATGCACGAAATCGCCGCCGACGGCATGCTGAAACCCGGTGACGGATGGGGCACCAGCAACGTGACCTTCCCCAACTATTTTTCGCCGGCCTACTTTCGCGTGTTCGCGGCGGCCACCAACAATCCGCGCTGGACCGGCGACATCCTGGATCGAAACTACGCGATCCTGATGGCGGTCGAGGGAATGCACGGACTGGTTCCGGATCGAACGACCAGCACGTACCAGAACATGGGCAACTATTACTACGACTCGTGTCGGACGCCGTGGCGCATCGCGATGGACTACTGCTTTTTCGGCGAGCCACGGGCCAGGGCCTATTTGAACAAGATTGGCGCGTTTTTCGACGGCATTGGCGCGGCGAACATCGGAGACAGTTATTCGCTGACCGGCATGCAGTTGAGCGCGAACAAGAATATGGCGTTCATCGGTCCGGCGGGTGTGGCGGGCATGGCGGGCTGGCCGACCTTGCTGGACGGGGCGTTCACCTTTGGGGCCACGAACATGGGCGATAAGAGCTACTACCCGCAGTCGCTGAAAATCATCACCATGCTGATGATGTCGGGGAATTTTCTCGACTACACCAGACTGTGAAACGGGTTCAGGTTCCGCGCCGCCGGCTTGTTTAAGCTAGTGTGCGAAGCCATGGGCCTTCTTGATGAGCCTGAGTTCGATCGTTTGGCCAATGCCGGCTGTACCGCGTGTGGATCGGGCAGCTTGACTTTTCGCACCTACGTCGACGGCCGCGTGACCTTGATGGGGGCCGAACCGGTCGGCAGCATCACCTGGATGTACGACGGCGAAAAATTCATCGACGGCGTGTACCAGATCGCCTGCGCCGCATGCCAGCAGGTGTTGTTTTCGTCGGACGTGTGTCCGCGC
>JANOJB010000256.1:0-6864 GCA_031407985.1 Pseudomonadota bacterium
GCCGCCGAGCGCGGCTTGCACGCCCTGCTCTTTCGCGACGAAGCCTCGCTCCGGCGCGATCTGGGCGCGCTGCTGGGCGCGGACCTGATGCGCGGGACCGGCTCTTGAGAAACGCGGCACTGCGAAGCTTGAATGACAGCCAACAGTGATGACACTGCGTTGGAAAGGAGTCCCTCCATGCCACTTCGAGTAACGACCCGAAGATTGCTGGTGCTGGCAATCGGTGCCTTCGGCTATTTCACGTCAACTCCCGCGCATTCGGCTCCGATCAGCGATGCCACGAAAGCCTGCATCGGCTGCCACGAGGCGGTGACCCCGGGGATCGTTGCCGACTGGAAGGCGAGCCGGCACGCCAGAGTGACCCCCGCCGAGGCGCTGACCAAGCCCAGGATCGAGCGGCGCATCAGCGCCGCGCTGCCGCCCGCGGGCACGGCCGAGACCGCCGTGGGCTGCGCCGAGTGCCACCGGCTGAACGCCGAGCTTCACCCGGACACCTTCGAACACAACGGATATCGCGTGCACATCGTCGTCTCGCCCGAGGACTGCGCCGCCTGCCACCCCGAGGAGCGGGAGCAGTACGCGAACAACCTGATGGCCAACGCTCACGGGAACCTTCAGGGCAATCCGCTCTATCGCTCGCTGGCGGAATCCATCAACGGCGCCTGGTCCTTCGCGGACGGCGGGCTGGCGCTCGCCGCGCCCGATCCCCTGACCGAGGCGGATTCCTGTCTCTCCTGCCACGGCACCCGGGTCGAGGTGCAGGGGCTCAAGGAGCGCTCGACCGCCCTGGGGAGGATGACCTTCCCCGTGCTGACCGGGTGGCCCAACCAGGGGGTCGGGCGGGTCAACCCGGACGGCAGCAAGGGCGCATGCTCCTCCTGCCACGCCCGCCATCAATTCTCCATCGAGGTGGCCCGCCAGCCGGCCACCTGCAGCCAATGCCACAAGGGGCCCGACGTCCCGGCTGCCGAGGTCTACGCGGTCAGCAAGCACGGCAACCTCTACGACTCGCTGCGCGCCTCGTGGGATTTTACTGCTGTCCCCTGGGTGCCCGGGGAGCACTTCACGTCACCGACCTGCGCCGGCTGCCACGTCAGCCTGCTCGCGACGGCGAACGGCGAGGTGGTGGCCGAGCGCACCCACCGGATGAACGATCGCCTGGCCTGGCGGCTCTTCGGCCCGGTCTACGCCCAGCCCCACCCGGCCTCCGCCGACACCACCATGCTGCGCAATTCCGCCGGTCTGCCGCTGCCCGTTGAGCTCACCGGCGAACCCGTGAGCTCCGGGTTGATCAGTGCCGAGGAACAGGGCGCACGCGACGGCCGGATGAAGAAGGTCTGCTCGTCCTGTCACAGCCGGCAGTGGACCGATGGTCACTTCGCACGTCTGGTGAAAAGCATCCAGACCACCAACGCTGGAACGCTCGCGGCTACCCGGTTGATGCTTGCCGCCTGGGACGAGGGGCTGGCGCGTGGGCTGGCCGCCAACGACAGCATCTTCAACGAGGCGGTCGAGCGGACCTGGGTCGCCAACTGGCTCTTCTACGCCAACTCCAGCCGGTTCGCGTCGGCGATGGGCGGAGCCGACTACGGTGTCTTCGCCAACGGCCGCTATCACCAGAGCGCGAATCTGTTGCAGCTGAACGACACCCTGAAGCTGCTTCGCGCGGCGCGGGCGAAACAACCGGCTCGCGAAGGCACGCCGCTCCCGTGAATTGACAGGAGCCACGGCGGCGCATATTTTCGGGGTATCGAGTCGCGCCCGCCCATCCGCCCGAAGGGTGGCCGCGACCGGGCATCTGCACCCGTCACGGGTGCTTTCCTGCGGGCCGTGAAGCAAGAAAGGGGGGTTTCCATGAAGCGTACGGTTGTTCTCGGTCTGTTGTCGGCTCTGCTGCTCTTCTTCGCCGTTCCGCTCGTCGTCAGCGCGGACGATTCGGTCACCATCACCGGTGAAGTCATCGACACCTTCTGTTTCGCGCTCAAGGGCGCCAGGGGCGACGGGCATCGTCAGTGCGGCATCGACTGCGTCAAGGCCGGCATCCCGGCTGGCCTGCTGGAGGACGGCACCGGCAAGGTCTACGTGCTGCTCCCGAACGCACCCAAGTCGCCGGTTCCGGCGGGCGTCATCGACCTGATGGCGAAGAAGATCTCCATCACCGGCAAGGTCTTCGCGGCCGGAGGGAGCCAGTTCCTGACGGTCGAGTCGTTCAAGTAGTTTCCGGCTCGTTCGCCGAGGGAGGGTGCGAGATGGAACGCGAAGCGCGAAGTGGGGCACGGCCGTCCCCGCCGGTGCCGACCCGGCTGCGGGAGGAGAACGAAGCGGGCCCGGGACGGCAGACTGCACGGATGCGCCGGGTAGAGCGGAACATCCTGGCGCTGGCGCAGGTCTGCGGGGCGCCCCTCGGGTTGAACCGCCGCGAATTCCTGGAAACGAGCTGCGGCCTGGCCGCGGCCTTCATCGCTCTCAATGCCGTCTTCGGTCCGCTCTTCGCGGTCGAGGCGGCGGAGGCGGCGGATCCCGACGTTTCGGCCGCCCGCAGCCTGCGGCTGGCGGACCAACTCGTCTTCGATGTCCAGACGCACTTCGTGAGCCCGACGTTCTCTTCCCCGGGGATGCTCGCTCTTCGCGAGGCGGCAAAGCATTGGAACCCGGACCTGCGCGGGGATGCGACCCTGGAGGACGTGCGCTTCGAGAGCTACTTCCGCGAAGTCTTCCTCGAGAGCGACACCGCCCTGGCGGTCCTCAGCAACGCCCCGTCGGACGAACCCGGCGGATGGTTCCTGACGAACGAGGAGGCCCTCGCGGCCCGCGCGACGATCGAGAAGCGAGTCGGCAGCAGACGCCTGCAGGCCCACGCCGTCTTCACGCCCGGCCGCCCGGGCTGGCTGGAGGACCTGGAGCGGTGCATCGCTCTGCGGCCCGACGGCTGGAAGGGCTACACGGTGGGGTCGCCCTTCGCAGCATCGCGTTGGCCGTGGCGGCTGGACGACGAGAAGCTCGTCTATCCGGCCTACGAGCGGATGGTCAAGGCGGGCATCACCACCGTGGCGATCCACAAGGGTTTGCTGCCCTCCGGCTACCGCACCAGCATGGCGGACACCTGGGAGTACGGGAACGTGGACGACGTGCCGAGAGCGGCCCGCGACTGGCCCCAGATCCGGTTCGTCATCTACCATTCGGCGATCCGCTCGGGAGGGATTCCTCCGGCGGAGGACCGGCGGATCTTCGAGGAGACGGGCTACATCCCCTGGGTGAGCGATCTGGCCCGCATTCCGGAAAAGCACGGTGTCACGAACGTCTACGCCGAACTCGGATCGGTGTTCGCCGCCACCGCCGTCAGCGATCCGCGGTACTGCGCCGGAATCCTCGGGACGCTCGTTCAGGGGCTCGGTGAGGACCGGGTCGTCTGGGGAACCGACTCGGTCTGGTACGGATCTCCACGCTGGCAGATCGACGCCTTCCGCCGCCTGGAAATCCCCGGTGATCTGCAGGGGAAGTTCGGCTATCGCCCCCTCGGGCCCGCCGACGGTCCCCTCAAGGGAAAGATCCTCGCCGGCAACGCGGCGGCGGTCTATCCCTTCGCGGCGGACGCGCTGCGGGGAGACCGGCTGCAGAGCCTGAGGGAGGCGCACGGGGCACGCAAGCCCTGAGCAGGGTGCCGCTTGAGGGAGTTGTTGCCCTCGTCGGTCTCAACTACCGCTCCAGCTGAATCGACGATGACCTTGACGCTCTTGCTTCCCAGCCTGATGTCGGCGGCCGTTATGCTGTCATCGACCGACAGATAGAAGTTCACCGTGAAGCTGCGAGTGACGGCCGTCGGCGGCGTGCTGCTGAGAACACCGTTCGCGCCGAGACTCAGCCCGGCCGGCAGACTCCCGCCCGGCAGGCTCCCCCCTTCCACGGTCCAGGTGAAGGCCGGCTTCCCCTTGTTGTCGGTGTACATCGTCTGCGAATACGAGGACCCGACCGTTCCGCTCGCCAGAGAGCAGGTCGTTGCCGCCCGTGCCCCATGTGCGTCGTGACGACATCCACTTTTTCGTTCAACACACCGGCGACCCGATCGCCGGTGAACCGGACTCTCGACCCGGGGAATTTCTGGTTATCGGCAATGGATGTCAAGGCCACAAAAGCCACGAAATCTCGTGAGTAATAGTGATGATTGTCCGGGGCACCGGTCGAGATGGAGTCGCAGTTCGACATCAGGATCGACGACATGGGCCTCGGGATGAGCTCGAGTTTCGGCGAGAAGAGGCGCAGGCAGGCGGGTGCGATCAGCCCGCGGGGCGCCCCTTGGCTGCAGCGTCTTTCGCCCGCATCCTCTCGGTGGCGTCCGGGAAGAAGCGCTGCGCGCAGTTGGGACAGATGCCGTGCGTGAACAGGGCGTCGGTCCGCTCCGTGATGTAGCTCTCGATCGGCTTCCAGTCCCCCTTGTCGTCTCTGATCTTCTTGCAGGAGGCGCAGATCGGCAGCAGGCCGGTAAGCGTGCGAATCTGGCCGAGCGCCTCCGTGAGCGCGGCCTTTTCCTCGCCAAGCTCCCGGGCCGCGTGCGCCCGCGCCACCTCGAGGGCGTAACTGAGCAAGCCGGAGAGCGCCAGGATCACGAAGAACCGCATCAGCAGCGCCCGCTCGTAGTGCCAGGACGACACGGCCATCGCCCCTGCTGTCGCGGCTATGAGCAGCATGACCCAGCGTCGACCCTCGATCATGCCGAAGACGAAGAAGATGAAGACCGGGAACAGGAAGGCCCAGAGAAGGGCGAAGCCCTCGCCGCCCCCGCGCACGACCTCCCGCAGAAACACCAGGATTGCGGAGACCAGGAGCAGCCGAGCCACCGCAACGACACTTTTTTGCCCCCTGAACCACGATATCGCGAACGCGAACAGCGCGGCAAGCGCGAGTTGCGGGAACGCCGTCGCGAGCTCGCCGTGCCCCAGGTCAATGAGACTGAAGGCCAGAAAGACCGGAATGAGAATCAGCAGTACGATGACGAGGAAAGATCGCCGGTGTCGCTCCTCTGGGTCACTGATGTCGCCGAGGGCGACATCAAGAGCCTTGAGCAAGGCGGCGGCCGCGCGCGCGATCACCGCCCCGACTCCCGTCGCTCGGGGGAATCCCTGGCTCCCGCCCGCCGCCGTCCGCCCAAATGCCTTCCCCTCCGCATCCGTTGCAATTTCCGCCTACACCTGCGCGATCATCTCTTCGATGACCCGGAAGCCGCCGCGCCAGAAGCCGGGATCGCGCATGTCGACGCCCGCCTCGTTGAGGATGGTCTCCGGCGGGGCCGACCCGCCGTGGGCCAGCAGGCGCAGGAACCCGGGCACGAAGTCCGCGCCCTCCAGCTTGTAGCGCCGATAGAGCGACAGCGAAAGCAGCATTCCGAAACTGTAGGCGTAGCAGTAGAACGGGACGTGGAAGATGTGCGGGATGGTGATCCACTCGTGCCGGAAGATCTCGTCGACCTCAATCGAGCCGCCGAACTGCGCGCCCAGGTTTTCGAGATAGGCGGCGCTCATCTCGTCGATCGTCGCGCCCTGTGCCGCCATCTCGTGCGCCCGGCGCTCGAACAGAACGAAGAAGGCCTGACGCAAGACCGTGGCGTACATGTCGTCGATCTTCGCGGCGATCATGTCGCGCCGCGCAGCGGCATCACTTTCGCGCTCGAGCAGCAGATCGGTCAGCAGCATCTCCGAGAAGACCGACGCGGTCTCGGCCAGCGGCAGCGGCGCGTGGAAGGTCAGCACGGAATGCTTGCCCGCCAGCAGCGAATGGATCGCGTGGCCGAGCTCGTGCGCCAGCGTGGCGACCTCGCGCGGCTCGCCCGTGTAGTTGATCAGCACCCAGGGATCGCGCTCGGGGGTGACGCTGTAGCAGAACGCCCCGCCGCGCTTGCCGGCCCTGGCCCCGCTGTCGATGTGCCGCGAGTTGAAGACGCGCCGGGCCTGGGCCGCCGCCTCGGGCGAGAAGCGCGAGAAGCTCTCCATGACCGTGTCCACGGCCTCGTTGAACGGGATCCTGCGCTCGGATCTCCCGCTTACCGGGGCGTAGAGATCGAAGCGCCCGAGCGTCTTCACCCCGAGCCACTCCGCCTTGCGCTCGAAATAGCGCTGGAAGACGGCAGCCTCGCTCTCGCAGACGCCCAACAGCGTGGAGACGACCTCGCCCGGGATGTCGTTGGCCAGGTTGCGCACGTCGATGGGCGTCCTGAACGCGCGCAGGGACAGATTTTCGCCGGCCCAGTCGCGCGCGCGATTCACATAGATCTGTCCGAGCACGGCCGCCTCGGCGCGGTACGGCCGGTACTGTTCGCGATACGCGGCCTCCCTGACCTGCGCCGAAGGGTGGCGCACATAGGCGCCGAGCGCGTCGCGGGTCAGGGTCTTGGTCTCGCCGTCGACTTCGAGCGTGAAAGAGAACTTGTTGGTGATCAGATCGTAGACCTTGATCAGGGCGTGTACGCCGTTGACGTCCTTGAGGTTGACCACCTTCTCCTCGAGCTCGCCGAGCGTGTGCGGGCTCATCAGACGCTCCTTGGCCAGGTGGTACCGCAGGTCGCCGCCGTGCCCCATCAGCCGCTCGGCGTTGGCGTCGTCGAGCCCGCGCCACCAGAGGCTGAAGAACAGCACACGGTTGCCGAGGTCCGCAACGACCTGCTCGACGCGCCCGAGAAAAGCCATGGCCTCCTGGCTGAGCATGTCGCCGGAGAACCAGAGTTCGCCGTAACCCTGGAGTTCGCCGGCCGCGTGCGCATACTCCTCCAGAGCGGCGAGCAGCCGCGCGAAATCCTCCGCGCCGACGCCGGGCGCCAGGAGCGGCCTCATCTCCTCGATACGCGCGGCGATCTCCTCGAGCTGTGCGATCTTG
>JANOJB010000267.1:0-40867 GCA_031407985.1 Pseudomonadota bacterium
CAAACAGGTTTCGCTCAACTCTTTCCAGGCTGGCGCCAAGGTCGAGACCTGCTGACACACCAATGAGAATTCCGTCATGGTCATAAGCTTTCCTCTGGCAAACGGTGTAACCGAGTTGCTTTGGCGGGGCAAGGGGCACGAAGGCCGCGGCACCACAGAAAATCGGAATTGCCCGACCACTGGCCGCCGTCTGGCCCTAGCGCGGCCCGGCGCCCTGGCGAACGATGTCAGGTATTGCCGTGGCTGCTTCCAGAGCATACGGGTAGGGCGGAACAAACGCCGGACCTTGTCCGACATCGCGCAGGGTCGTCGTGCTGATGCCGAGGTACTCGTTGCCGGTGGCGACGATCTGGGCCGTCGTTGAACCCTCGTGAAAAAAGTGGGGGTCCTTCACGTCGTCGAACGTGTTGTTTTCGATCACCATCGAGGCTTCGGTGCCGGCCGCGATCGCGGCTTCGTTGCCGATCGCGTTCAAGTAGTTGTTGAACACATGGATCTGGCCGAACCGAACGCGGGGCATCCGCTGTTGAATCCCCTCCGCCCACCAGTTGTGATGGAACGTGACCTTCAATCGGCCACGATCGGTGTCGCCGGTGTTCTCCGAATGGCCAATCAGGTTCGAGAAACGGTGATCGGCCGCGGCCGAGTTCGCGGTGTACCGGAATTTGGTCCACGACACCGTCACCCAGTTGGTTCCGTGCGTGATGTCCATATTGCCGTCGTACGCGTCCCAGACCTCGCAGTGGTCGATCCAGACATGGTGCGCGCGTTCGATGTGGAATCCGTCGCCGGAGTCCGCCTGCGGCGACGTCGCCGCGTCCAGCTTAATGTTGCGGACGATCACGTTCGTCACCAGCGGATCGTCGGTGCTGAGCGGCCGGATGCGAATACCTCCGCTTAGCGTGATATCGGGCCCCACACCCAGCAGCGTCTTGTTCGACAAGACGTTCAAGGTACCTATGGCGAACGACGCGGTGATGTTGATGATCAGCTTGTCGGCACTGGCCGCGTAAGCGCGCAGGTCCTCGACGGTTGCGGCCGTCACCGTCATGCCGCCATCACCGCCGGTGGTCGTTGGGACGCCGTCCCCATCCACGCCCGCCCAACCGATCACGGCGCCCGGAACTACGGTCCCGCCCGCGCCGCCCGTGCCACCTGTTCCCCCTGTGCCGCCTGTTCCACCGGCCGCCGGGCTACCTGGCGTCTTGTCGGCGGAACAGTGAAACGTTACCAGCGCGACGCCACACAACACGGCAAGGCGAAATCCACCAAAGAGTCTCATGCGTTTTGTCCACGTGTTCAATCAATTGCCCCGTAGACCAGTGTCGCGCGACGCCTTTCACGGCTCGACGCAAAATCCGTGGCGGGTTCTTCGCCCCGCCTCCCTGAACCAACGCAGATGCCACCCTTGCTGATATCGTTCTGCCGTGTCCGCGTCCCGCGTTTCACGCAAAAGCTTCCTGGTCGCGCTGGTCCTGTGGGGACTTGCGACCCCGGATCGGACATTGCGCGCCGACGACGCGCGCATGCGGATCGCCGTGTGGGGCCAGCAAACCGACGTCGATCGGGCGTTTGTCGAGCGGGTACGCGGCCAGACCGTCGAGCTACCCGTGGAGCTCCTGGATGTGACCCGGCCCGTTCCCGGCCCGAACCTGGACACGCAGGTACAACAGGCCGACGCCTTGTCGCGGATTCATCGGGCCCGCGGCGTCATCTGGCGCGCGCACGATCAGGTGTTTCTGTTCCTGGCCACCCCCGCCCCCTCGCGCCTGCTGGCCCGCCGCGTGGGCACGCGCGGCCCCGGCTATTCGCACGTGACACCGTCGGCGGATCTGGAAGCGGGGGCGCTGGTCGTCAGGACGGCGTTGAGGGCCGTTCTGGAAGGAACCACGGTAGGTGTCCCTCACGTTTTTGCGCCACCGGTTCCTCCCAAACCACCGGATGCCCAGCCTGGGGCGCCGACCGCGGAGTCGGCGTTTTACGGCATCTTGCTCGGCGACTTTCGGCTGGGTTCGGACGGCGCCGGAAACAGCTTACCGCGAGGTTTCGGCGCCCACCTGGGCATCGGATGGCGCCGTTTCGCGGTGGGGTTCACGGGCATGATCACCCTGGATCGCGATGTCGGTATCTCCCAGCCGCAGCCCTACTGGCGTCAGAACGCGGCGCTGTTCCTGGACCTTGATGTGTTTCGTCGCGATCGGGTGCGCGTGACCCTGGAAGCCCAGGGAGGAATGGCGTACTTCAATCTGACCCGATCCACGGATACCGTCCGAAGGCCGCATGCATTCGTGGGAACCGAACTGCGGGGCGCCTTCGAAGCCTACGCGGCCAGCCGTTTTCGCATGCTGATTTGCTTCGGCCTGGGAGCCGATGTCATCCCTGACGCGCCGCCACTTACAATGGGTCCGAACGGCCCGATACTTTGGCCCGCCCGCAAATTCCAGCCCCGTGCGATGCTGGGGACAGGAATCGTATTTTGAAGACATCTGAACCTGACCCGATCCGCCAGCTGGGCCTCTCTGTGGAAGCCAGCCGTGGGCAGTCCTAGAAGTCAGATCCCCGAACCGGCCCCGGGTCAGGCCCCGGATGAGGCGGAAAAATACGTTCTGGCGGCTCGCGATGGTGATCGCGGAGCGGCTCAGGATCTGCTGACGGCGCTGCTCCCGCGCGTCAGAAACCTGGTGCGTTACTTGATTCGTGGCGATGAGGACACCGACGATATTGCTCAGGACTCGTTGCTGGCGGTGTTGCGTGGGTTGTCCGGTTTCCGCGCGGACGGCTCGCTTAAATCCTGGGTCAACCGCGTGGTCGTGCGCACCACGTTCACGTTCATCCGCAAACGAACACGTGAACCGGCGACGTCGCCGGCGCGGCTTGAATTGGTGGACATCAGAGGCGGCGAAGCGACCGCGCTGTCCGATGAGTATTCGTCGCGCCGCCGGGCCATCGCGATCCTCGACGAACTCCCGATCGAGCAGAGACACGCGTTGGTGTTGCACCACATTCTGGAAATGAGCGTTCCCGAGATAGCCGAACACCTCGCCATCCCGACCGAGACGGTGCGGAGTCGACTTCGTCTGGCGCGTACACGTTTGCGGGGGCGGGGTATCGCAGACGATGCACGCAACGTCGCCACCGTGAATGTCGATCAGCGCCGGGACTTTGCCGAAAAAGTGGAAGGGGAAATGCCATGAACCGACTGTCCCAGTCAAGGTTGCCGCCGCTCGACGAGGAGCCGGGTCCCGCCAAGCGCATCTCCCAAAAACAGGCGAGCCACCTGGTGGAGCAGGCAATGGCCGCCTACACGAAGCGCGCCCGTGCCTGGTGGCCCCGGGTTGCCGCCCTGGCCGCATCCCTTGTGTTGGTGCTGGGTGGTGCCACGTTCGCCCAGCGTCTGATTCACCGCGGACAAAGCCCTGCGGCTACAGCGTTGGTGTCGCCCGGGGGGTCGGCGATTCCCGCGCGCCGGAACGTTGGCGAGGCAGCGACCGTGACGACAGAAACCCAATCGCCCCCCGAATCCAGGCCAGCCGAAATCATGGCCCGGCCCGAACCCGCCGTGTCGGACCGACCGGACGTGCCGCGTGGCTTCGCGTCCCAGCTCAGGCACAAACGATCGGGGTTCGTTCGTTCCCCCGCCCCGCGGATCGATCTGTTGCGTACCGCCAACGGCCTTCGCGGGCAGGCACGCTGGCGAGACGCCGAACGGCTTTATCGCCAAGTTGCCACGGCGGCACCGACTTCCGAGGAAGGCTACGCGGCGAACGTGGCCGCGGCGGCGCTGCGGCTGGAACACTTGCGCGATCCGGCCGGCGCGTTGCGCCTGTATCGGGGCGCGTTGCGTTCGCATCCCGAGGGTTCGTTGGCCGAAGAGGTTCGGTGGGGAATGGCCGACGCCTATCGCGCGATGGGCAACGCGATCTCGGAAGAAACCGCCTTGCGTGAATTCATTGCGGCCCACCCGCGCAGCCTGATGAGAGCCAAGGCCGAGGGTCGCCTGGCCGCGCCCGTTCCGGCGACCCACGAAGACCCGTCCCGCTAAATAAGGCTGGGAACGAAACAGATCCGGCGACGCGCCGATAGCCATCCGCCATGGCACGTACACAAGGACCAGGGGAATTCACTGAACCGGACTGGACAATCGTCGGACAGGCCCCTGCCTTGCTGGCCGTTCTCGACCGGGCCGCGCGCGTGGCGCCGACGCGCATGTCGGTGTTGATCACCGGGGAAAGCGGAACCGGCAAGGAACTTTTGGCGCGCCTGATTCATCAACTGGGCCCGACGCCCACGGGGCCGTTCGTCGCGGTCAACTGCGGGACGCTGCCGCGCGAGCTGGCGGACAGTGAGCTGTTCGGGCACGAACGCGGCGCCTTCACGGGCGCCGGTTCCCGGAAGACCGGTTGGTTCGAGGAGGCGAACGGCGGGACCCTGGTGCTGGACGAGGTGGGCGAATTGTCACGGGAGCTACAACCAAAATTACTGCGCGTGCTTGAAACCGGACGCGTGCGCCGGATCGGTGGATCGGGCGAGGTACCGGTCAGCGTGCGCGTGATCGCGATGACGCTGCGCGATCTGCCGCGAGAGATCGACCGGGGAGCGTTCCGCATCGACCTGTACCACCGCCTGGCTGGATTCGAGCTGGAGTTGCCACCACTGCGGCGGCGGCTTGAGGACATTCCGCTGCTGGTCGAGAGATTTCTGCTGGAGCTGCAGCCCGACCTGGGACCGCGTGACATAGGCGCCGACGCCGTCGAGGCGTTGCTGTGCCATGACTGGCCGGGGAACGTGCGCGAGCTGCGAAACGTTCTGAGACGCGCGGCGATCTTGTGCCCGCGGCACATCGACGCCCAGTCGTTGGAGCTGCGATCCTCGACCTACCAACTCGCTGACGTCGCCGATCGGTCGTCCATGGGCGACTTGCGGCTGGCCGACGCTGAAGACCGGGCGCCGGCACCACCGCGCGTTTCGATGCCGCGCGCACCGTCGCCGCCCGCGCCGGCGCGGTCGATCGGCGACTCAACCGGCGATCTGCTGCGCCTGACAGGGCAGACTTTCGACCAAATGGAGCGCGCAATCCTCGCGTGGGCACTTCACCGGAACGGTGGCAGCCGGCGCCGCGCGGCGCGACACCTGGCCATGCCCCGATCCAGTCTGTGCGACAAGGTGAAGCGGTACGGTATCGCGTGATCTCGCCTGCGGGGCTCGACCGCGCGCCGTAGGCGCGATATGCAGGGACGCGGGCCCGGGCGGCCCATTAGGGACAACCATGAAACGGGCGATTCTACTCTTCGGTTATCCGGGCAGCGGCAAGGGGACGCAAGGTCACATCCTGAGCGCGTTGCCAGGCTTCGATCACGTGGCGATGGGCGACATCCTGCGGGGCCTGACCGTGGCGCACCCGCTTTACGAAGCCATCCACGGCCACGTTCGCCAGGGCAATCTGGTTCCCGATGAATTGGTGATGGAGCTGTTCGCCCGGCACATCGAACCCATGGGAAACGGGCCCAACGACCTGTTGGTCGTCGATGGCGTTCCCCGCAACCGCCGCCAGGTGGATTTGCTCGGCAAACTGGTGGACGTGATCAAGATCTTCAAGCTGTCGGTCTACGACGAGCAGATCGTCATTGACCGCATTCGACAACGCGCGCGCGCGCAAAACCGTCCTGACGACGCGTCGGACGATGTGATCCGGCACCGCCTGAACATCTATCGCAACGAAACCGAGTCGTGCATCACTGCGTTCCCCGGATTCCTGCTGACGCGTATCCAAGCGAATCAGCCGGTCTTTGATGTCCACCTGGACATCATCAGCGCGCTGGGGAAGATGCGGAACATCACCTTCCGATAAGGAACGACCCGGGTAGGGCCGCGTTCGTTCGTCACGGATTCGTCGCCGGTGTCTCGAGGATTCTCGCCGGATCCGACCAGTCGTGGTAAGTGCCGCGCATGCATGTGCGTCCGAAGTTTGTGGTTCCGACAATCGACGGAGGGATCTACCGCTGGTCGTTCGGAGAAGTTCCGTCAGATGTCTCGTTTCAGGTGGACGCGGCAAAGGGCGCCCGTATCACGGCTTTCCGCATCGGCGACGACAACATCCTGACCGGACCCGATGTCAACCCGCTGAACTTTGGTTCGACCTTCTGGACCAGCCCGCAGACGGACTGGGGGTGGCCGCCCATCGTCGAAATCGATTCAGGACCGTACCTGCCCAGCGGCGACGGCGCTGACATCGTTTTTCAAAGTCCCGCCGGCGGCACGCTGGGCATCGCGGTGGCGAAACGATTTCGCGTCGACGCGGAAAAAGAAACCGTGCAGGTCGAGTACACGATGGAAAACCATTCGTCCGAATCGCGGACCGTCGCCCCGTGGGAGATCTCGCGCGTACCTACTGGGGGTCTCACATTTTTTCCCACGGGTGCAGGTGCCCAGCCGCCATCGAACCTGGCCGTACGCGAGGCCGAGGGCGCCATCTGGTTCGCATACGACCCTGCCCCGATCACCGACCACCAGAAGCTGTTTGCCCACGGTGCCGAAGGCTGGGTGGCCCACGTCGATGTCGCCCGCCGCATGCTGCTGATCAAGACGTTCCCGCAGATCGCTCCTGGCGATCAGGCGCCGGGTGAATCAGAGATCGAACTGTACGCGGATCCCGGACACACCTACGTCGAGGTCGAACAACAGGGCGCGTATCGTCCGCTGGCGCCCGGCGCGCGCACCACCTGGACCGTCACGTGGCAGCTGCGGCAACTGCCGATCGGCATCGATATCATGCCCGGCAACAAGGATCTGTTGGCCTTGGTGCGCGCGCTGGCGGCGCGCTATCACCCCACCGGTTAACCGCCCCCCTGCGCGGCGGCCAGCTTCAGACCCGCCGTCCGCTTTCACCGCATCCCAACGCGGGGATTGTAGGGCCTGACGGTTCCGAACTCGACCCTACTGTATGACCGGATCGTCGACAGCCCCGGTGTCCGGGGTGGGCGACGATGGGGGCGAGGGGGGACCGGGCGGAACGGCGTGAGGCGGCGGGACACCCACGTCCGGGGACGAACCGGGGGCACCGTGGGCTCCCCCCGCGTGAGCGGTGCCGGGCGCGCCCGCCAGGCCACGCAGCATCCCCCGCGCCGACTCGACGATCCCACCGGCGGCCGGTGAACCGCGCATGGGCGGCGCCACACCGACCGGAGCCGCGGCGCCATCGGGCGATGGCGAGATCGGTGTGGGAACGGGCGGTGGGGGTGGCGGCGGTGGCGGTGGCGGCGGCGGTGCCTCGGCGATCACGGGAGGAGGAGGCGGCGGAGGCGGCGGTTGCGTGAGCACCGGAACGGGAGGAGGCGCGCTGGGCGTGGGCGCCAAGACCGGCATGATCGCTGGCCGCCCTGTCATACGCCCGGCCGCGACGCCCGTCCCCCCCAATGAAGAGGCCGTCGCGAAAGCCGAGGTCATCGCGGAGAAGGTGCCACCCAGGCGCATTCCGTAGAACCCGTCGGGGCGCTTGCCGGGCGCAGCCGCCATCTGAAGGACACTGGCGATCGCCGGCGAGGCTTTGAGAAGCGCATCCCCCAACTTGAACCGCAGGTACACATTCACCGTGGAATACGCCAGCGGATCGCGCAGCGCGATGTCGCCTTCCACCGTCAGCTCGGCGTCGGGGGATTTCGCCTGAACGCCGCTGAGTTTGGCCACCCCCTTGTCGATGGCCGCGCGTCCGCCCAGCTCGCCCAGGCGAATACGCGGCAACGTGAGACCCGCCGCCAGGAAGGGATTGCTGCCCCCAATCTTGATGGGCGTCTTGCCGTCGCCCACCACGCAACCGGCGCATTTGAAGGCAATCTCGCCTTTGGCGTCGGCGAAGTTCCCCGTTGTCGAATCCAGAAGCACCGTCGCCTCCAGCGTCCCCCCCAGCGGCAGATTGAACATCTCGCGCGCGCCTGGCACCTGCGCCATGTTGATCTCGCGCGCCTCGAATTCGTAGTGAAAGGGCCCCTTCTTCTGGGCCCGCGCGCTGACGTCGATGCGACCACCCAGTCCCGACAGCGAAACGTCGAATGCACGGCCCTTGGACAAAAACAGGGGCAACAGGGCCACACGCGCGGATTCGAACCGCGCCTGCATCGGCTTGCCACCCGGTGCCGCCGCGGGCGCGCGCGACCGAACCCTGAGATCCTCAAACAAGATGCCGAAAGGAAACGACGGGCCCACGTTCCCGACGTCCAGATCGAAACCATTCTTGGCGGCAACCGCCACCGCCATCTCGCGCGCCCGGTCATAGGGAAAACAAAACGTCAGGGCCACCAGATAAGCGACGACGCCAAACACCGCCAGCACGGCGGATCGCCGCAACAGGCGAAAGCGTTCCGAGGTCACGGCATCTCCTTCGTGCTGGACTTGCCCTTGCCGTCGACCTTGGCGGTGGGCTTGTCTTTGTCGTCAAGCTTCTTCTTGCCGGCGGGAACTTCCTTGACCCGTTCGAACGCCGTCGCGGTCACCTCGGCGTCCAGTTTGTCCGCCTCCGAGAATCGGCGCTTCAGCGACAGGCGGGTGCAGAAGATCGGCCGGGGTCCGGTTTCGACCCGCCGCAGGAAATTCGAAAGCGCTTGAAGCCCGACGCCACGAATCTTCAAATCCACGTCGTGTTCGATCCAACGCTTCCCGACGCCCAGCGGGGGGCGCTCGTTGCTCTCGGCGATCTGCACCGTCTCCTCGCGCGCGGCGGCCTCTATGTCGGCAACCAATTGTGGTGGCTCGGAACCAAGACGCTGCTCCTGGGCCTGCGCGCGTGTCTTCGCTTCCAGATACTCGTCGCGGTGTTTGGCGATGGCGCCCAGCGCCTCTCGGATTTCGGTATTGCCTTCCTCGAGATCGCTGATGCTGCTGAAAACAAGAAAGATCCCCAACGTTCCGCCGACGACCAACACCGCAATCGACAGGCCCGCGACCCAGCGACGCTCGCGTGGGGCCATTCGTTCCCACTCGGCGCCGAAGTATCGGAACGGCCGGGCGAACACGCCGCGCGTTTTGTCGCGAATCTTCGTGATCACGCCCATCGGGGTCACGGAGGTCATGGACACTTGGCCCCCACGTTCAGCGTGAATTGTTTGGCGTCCTCAGCCACTTCGGTCACCGTTCCCTTGGTCACTTCATCGTAGCAATCGATCTCCTTCAGCTTCTCGGCGATTTCATCGACGGCGGTGGCCGAGTCGACGGTGCCCTTGATGAAGGTCTTCTTCGCCTTGATGTCCAGCTCCGAGATGTCCAGCTTGATCCGATCGGCAGGCGGAATCTTTTTCGAGATTTGATCCAGAAGATCGTACGCGGTGGCCTTCGGAACCGGCGCCAGCTCTTCCTTGAAACCCTTTCGCACCGTCAGCGTCACCGCCCGCGCGTCGGCACGTGCCGCGCCGAACAGCTCTTGTGTCGCCGTCTTCAGCCGCGCGTCCAACGCCTTTCGCTCGGTCCCCAGATTCGACAGCGACGCGAACACATCCAGCCCCCACCAAAACAAGATCGCCGCCGCCAGGATGCCCAGGTGCCCCGCCTTCTGGCGCACGATCGAGAAACTGGCCCTGTAAAGGAAAGGGCCCCGCCGCAGGTCAATCTCGCGGCCGCCGCCACTGGCCGCCAGGCCAATCGAAGTTGCCAGCGCGAACGAACTCGACTCGGACGCCTGACGAGAGAAGCGCGTCGTCTCTTCCAGTGCGATGGCCTCGACACCCGTGGGACCGTCGTCGGATTTGGCGGGTTCCGCCACGCGCGGCCGCGGATGCGACGCGGCCGAGCCCTGAAGAGTATTCGCCACGGTCAGAAACAACGCGGGCACGCCCAGTTCCTCTTCCAAGAAGGGCAACATCCCCTTCAAGCGGGCGGTCCCGCCGGTCACGTACAAGGCCGAGACGTCGACGTGGCTGGAGGCACGGAAACTGGCCAGCGTTTGCCGGACCTCGCGAATCAACGGCGCCAGCGCCGTGCGCAAGGCGTGGTCGATCCGCATCTCGCCAGCGCTGGCGGGGGCAGCGCCCACGGGGATCAGACGCGCTTCACCCCGTTTGATGCGTTCGGCACGACCGCGATCCACACCCAGTACCTCCGCAAGCGCCGTCGTCAGGTGTTGCCCTCCCCTGGTGATCGCCCGGGCAAAAATTCCCTGACCATCGCGACCGACAAACAGGTTCGTGCGGACATGACCCATATCAAGGATGACCGGGACCCTCCCCGATTCCGGATCGGCCGCCGGATCATCGATCGGCAGTGCGTGATAGATCACCGGTGCCGCGTAGAGCCCCCGCGGATCGATGCCGCTGCCCGCGAGCGCCTCCAACCAGCCCCCGACATAGTCGCGCCGGGCGGCCACCGCCAAAACGGCCGACCCGTCTTCACCCGATCGCACCGTGACGTGATCGAACACCACGTCCTCTAGGCTGTGAACGATCTGCCCTTCCAGCTCGAAACCGATGACTTGATCGATCTTGCGTTGATCGGTGAATGGCAGCTCCAGTAGGCGAATCGACAGCGCGTCGCCCGGCAGCGCCAGGTACAGGGTCGCATCCGACGATACCCGTCCCAACCCCTCGCGCAGGGCCTCCACCTGCCGCGTCAGCAGCGGCTCGGGACCGTCGTTGATCATCTCCTCGAAGGCACCGCGAAAGACGGTCTGTCGAAACCCGACCTCGAATACGACGAACTTGATCGAAAACGCGCCGACGTCGATGCCGCAGATAGGATGGGCCATGAAAAGCGACTACTCCTCTCGCCAGTACTGCAGGACTCCGGCGGCCTGCTCGGATTGAATGTTCAGGGTCAGGGGATTTTCCAAAGGTTTTCCGGTATCGACGATCGCCGTGATCTTCTTCTTGACCTTGCCTGACTGACCGGTCGCGATGATGCGATACGTCCGCGCGGGACCGACGTAGGCAACCGCGGCCAGCGCGCCGGGATCCAGCGTCAGCGGCTTCATCCCCTGCAGCACCCGGTACCGGGGATCATCGGACAAGACCGCGGATTCCGGTTTCTGGATAACCTTCATGACGGTATCCAGGCTGTCGAATCCGCCCGACGACGCGCGATCGCACAGAATGGTGACCAGCGGATACAGGCGCTTGTCGTCCAGAATCACCGGATCCGCCGTCGCGGCCTTGGTGGGATCGCCAATCGCGGCGGCTCGAATCACGCCCATCAGCAGGGGGGCGCAATCCCCGCCCAAACGATTGCTGATGGTGCCAAGGTTGACCTTGCAGGACTTGTCGGTACCCGGATACACGGTCAGATAGGGGCCGAACGCCTCGACAAACTCGTCGCTGACGCCGCGAACCTGTTTGATCTCGTCCACGGAATCGAATCGGTTGTCGTGCGCGCGGTATTTGTCCCGGGGATTGACGTCATAGTGATAGTCCTCGGAGGCCGATGCCCCTTCGGGGGAATACATCTGATCGTCGGTATCGGCCCAATCAATCAACGCGCGCGCCACCTCCAGACGCGAGACAAACTGACCATCCGGGTTGGCATCCGAGAATAGGCGGTCGTAGCGAGGCGAGTACATCAGGCCCGCCAACAGCCGGTAGACGCTGAGCTGTTTGGGCTTGTCGCTGTACCCTGCCCCACAGTTGAGATCGATCTTGCCGTCCTCGGGCGTGATTTCGGCGTCAAAGCGCCCCGACTTCATGCCGAGACCCTTGGCCTGCGATATGTCGAGGCCAATCAAGCTGCCCAGGCTGGAGACTTCGTCCTTGGAACCGCTGAAAAATCCCATCAACAGATCCGAATAGTCGGTGACCCGCAAGCTGATCCCGAGCCCCATTCCCGCAGCCGACGCCTGCTGGCCCGGCGGCGGAGCCATCGCCGCCTGCATCATTTTCTTGGCTTGGCCCATAACCGGCTCGATGAACTTCAGCTGGATCTTGATCAACAACCGGGACAAGTTCACGGCCGACCGCGCCATGTAATGGGCACGCAACTCGTCGCGCGCGTTGGCGGCTTGCGCCGCGTCAACGCTGGTCCCGAACGTGAATTCGGCCACCAGGGCGATCATCAACGCCAACCAGGTGATCACCACCAGCAACGCCACACCTTTGTCTCGGCGGCGCTTCATCGGTAACCGACCTTCTCGGTCATGTGGATCCGCGCGTCGGTGGCGTAACTGACTTCCTTACCGCGGGCGTCGACGACCGTCAGCGCAATGCGCACGTGCGAAGGCAAGAACCCCGTCCCCGGAAGCTTGGTGTTCCATTCCTCCTGCCATTCCTTCTTCCTGGCATCGTAGTAGGCCACCTTCAACCGCACGATGTCGGGGCACAACACATAGGCCTCGCCCGGCATCTTCATCGGGTCCATCGGCTGCAACCGCCGCGTCTCGCGCCGCATCAGGTTCAACACGCGCCGATCGGCGGGATCGCGCGCGCCGTAGTAGCTGATGTTCGACGTATCCGATTCGGCGGCGCCGGCCCGCAGGCGCTGGTGCGCGAACGACGAGAAGGTCAGCTCGTCGACGTCGGGGCGGGTGGTCGCCACCAGCCGGGTGGGCCACTCCTCGACCGAAGCGGTGTTGTTCTCCGACAGGTACGCCATTTCGATCTCGCGCGCCATCCGCAACAGCGCCACGCGCACGGTGTGGGTCCGCTCTTGCGCCGATTCGATGCGTTTCTTGCTGCGGGACGCCTGGCTGAACGAACTCCACATCAGCGTTGTGATGGTTCCAAGAATGGCCGTCACCAACATGATCTCGACCAGCGTGAACCCGGCTCCGGGCGACACGGATCGTCTCGACACGCCGACCGTCGTCACTTGGCCACTCCCGGTCCGGTCGCGTTCTGCGCCGGTTTGGTCGTGTTCTGTCCCGATGCGCCCCCAGCCCCGGCCGCGCTGGCGGCGCCAATCGCCCCCAGTGAAAGAGCCAGATCCAGCTTCGCCGGATCCGTCACGAAGGTCACGACGTCCACCGACTGCTCGGGCCGGCCGCGTTCGTTCCAGAACACCCGCAACGTCACGCGCCGCACCGATTCCTCCAAACCGACCCGCACCGGCTCGATGAACATCCCCATCATCCCGCCGACCATTCCGGTCAGCGCTTTCATAGGATCCTTGTTCTGGCTCTTGTCACCGGCCTCCTGCTGGGCCTTCTGCGCGATGTCCGAGGGAAGCACGATCTTCTCGACGATCGACGTCCAGCTGAATTCGCCGAAACCTTCCTCGTCGAAATTGCCCTCACCTTCCTCGTCCAGATCCTGAAATCCCTTCTCGATGATCTTGTCTTCCAGCGACACCATCTTCCCGCGGGCCAGAAACGTCGCGGTCGTGATCATGTGCGAATGCGTGGTCGACCGGACGTTGTTGGTGATCACGTTCAACAGCACCACCAGCGTCAGGGCCAGAATCGCGACCGCCGCCATCACCTCCAGCAAGGTAAAACCACCCTCCTGGCATGCGGGAATCACGCGTCGCGGAACGCGCCGGATCACGTGACCTCGGGAGGTGCTCATGGCACCGCATTCCCTTCGTCGTCCACCTGGTCGTCCAGCGGCGGTTTGACGTATTCGTTGAAGATCCGAACCCGTCCGGTGATGGGGTGAACCACCAAGGAATAGATGGCCTTCCCCTCGCCATCCGACAAATGCACGATCGCCGGCTCGGTCTGTCCCAGCGGGAAGAAGTAGACGTAGGCCCGCCCTTGCGTGACCGGATCGGCCAGGCGTGGCGTGTACACGTCCATGACCTTGGTGTTCTTCATCTTCACGGCCTTCAGCGTCGTCTCCTTGAACGCGCCGAAACGAACCCGCTTGGGTCGGAAGTCCTGCGCCTCCAGCTTGCTCATGTCGAACCCACCGGACGCCTGCGCCAGCTCCGCCCGTTTGCGATCGGTCTGGTCCATCTGCGCTTGCAGCTCGGCCAGCTTCTTCTGCGACGCCTCGGTTTCAGGCTCGCGCGGAATGTAGAACCGATCGTCCGACACCTCCGCCCAGTAACGCCCCTCATCGACGTCGATCACCAGCCGGTGGTATTTGCCCGTGGTCGACGCCCGATCGAACAAATACCGCACCGCGCCCGACAAACGCGACGTGCTGGCGCGCAGATCGCTTTTCGCCAGCGCCCGCAGCCCGCGAATCGACATTCCCGAGATCAGACCCACGATGACCAAGACGATCAGGATCTCGATCAGCGTGAAGCCGCTATGTACCCGCCGCCGGCGCATGCTCCGTTACTGAATTTCCCACGACCGAATGTCGTCGGTGGTGCCGTCCGCCCGATCCGGTCCCCAGGACACAACATCGACCCCGTCGACATCCTGCGTACCGGGACAACGAAACACGTAGACCGTGCCCCAGGGATCCTTGCCGTCGTTCTTCGACAGTTCACCCTGCGTGATCAGGTCGTCGATCCCCTTGGGGCAACCACTGCCGGGTCCCGACATGAAGCGGCCCGCGGCGTCGATGATCTTTTTGACGCCGATTCGGGCCGTTTGCACCTTGGCCTTTTTCAGCTGACTGAAGACCTTGATCGATACGCCGGTGACGATCATCCCCATGATCGCCAGGACGATCATGATCTCAAGCAGCGTGAATCCACGCTGGACGGCGCGTGTCACGCGTGCCGCACGCCCCACCGGCGCCACGTGCGCGCCACCCCGATCTGACAACCAGGTTCGTATGCTCCTCATCGAAATCCTCCGTTTGGTTCGCGGGTCATTGCACGAAATTCTGCATATCCAAGATAGGCGTCAGGATAGAAAACACGATGAACACGACCACCACCGCCATGGTCACGATGATCGCGGGCGACAGGATGGTGGTCAGCCGCGCGACCTTGCCGTCGACCTCGCGCTCGTAGGCGGTGGCGACGTTCTCCAGCATCGTTTCCAGCTGGCCCGATCGTTCGCCGACCGCGACCATATGCACCATCATCGACGGGAACTGCCCCGATTTTTTCAGCGTCGCCGCGATGGATTCACCCTCGCGGATCGCATCCCGCGCCTGTTCGACCACCTTCTCCAGCACGGTGTTGTTCAACACCTTCTTCGTGATTTCCAACGCGGTCAGTACCGGCACCCCCGCCGACAGCATCGTCGCCAGCGTCCGGGAGAAGCGCGCGCTTGCGACAAATCGGGTCAGCGGACCTATCAACCACAAACGCAGCCACGCCCTGTCCAACGTCCCACGCCCGCGCGACGTCCGGGCCCAACGCCGAAAGCCGAAGTAACCCGCGATTCCAATCGGAATCATCAGCCACCAGTAACCGGCCGCCGTTTCCGACACCACGATCAGCAAGCGCGTGTTCCAGGGCAGGGTCTTGCCCATGTCCTCGAACACCGACGTGATCTGCGGAACCACGACGATCAGCAACACCCCCATCACCACCGATCCCAGCACCATCATGATGATCGGGTAGGTCAGCGCGCCCGAAACCTTGGACCGCAACGCCAACTGCGTGTCCATGAAGTCCGCCAGACGCATCAACACCGCGTCCAGGTTGCCCGCCGCCTCGCCCGAACGGACCATGTTCACGTAGAGATCAGGGAACATGATGGGATGTGCCGCCAACGTGTCGGCCAGCGTCGCGCCCTCGTTCACCTTCTGCCGAACGCCCGCCAAGATACGTTCTAGCTTCTTGTTGTCGGACTGTTCGGCCAGCGCGCCCAGCGCCTCGGCCAAGGGAATCCCGGCTCCCGTCAGCGTGCCCAACTGACGCGTGAAGGCCGCGACCTCCTGGGGCCGTACGCGCTCTAGCAGTTGTTGAAAGTTCACGTCCCGGCGTAGGGCCGATTTGGCTGGCGCACCCGATCCCGACGTGGACTTGGGCTTGCCGCCGCCGCCCAGCACCTCGGAGAGTTCGGTGATGAAGACACCGTCCTTGCGCAGGGCCTGGCGCAACGCCTTGGGACCGTCGGCGTCTCGCGTACCACCAACCGTCTTGCCGGCGTCGTTCAGGCCCTTCCATGCGTAAAGCGACATGACCTAATCCGCGCTCCCCGCCGCTATGCGCTCCGCGGTCGTCATCAGTCCACGTCCTGCGTCGTGATCATCAAGACCTCGGCGGTCGTCGTCATGCCCGCCAGAACCTTCTGCGCCCCGTCGTCGCGCAGCGACCGCATGCCGGCGCTGCCGGTCGCGTACCGCTTGATGCTTTGCGCATCCGCGTTCTTGATGGTCATCTGTCGGACCGTCTCGTCGATCATCAGGAGTTCGTAGATCGCTGTTCGCCCCTTGTATCCGTTGCCCAGACAAGCAGCACAGCCGCCTTCCTTCGCGCGGAACAGCTGGCCCGGCGGCGGCGCAACCGCCTCGTCGCCCTTGAAACGCACCCGCCTGGCCCGACCCGCCGTGAAAGCGGCCGGATCGATGCCGATGCTGGCGATGTCCTCGGCCGTCGGCACGTAAAGCTCACGACAGTCTCGACAGACGCGCCGGACCAGCCGTTGTGCCAGCAGCGCCATCAACGACGAGGCCACCAGGAACGGCTGGACGCCCAGGTCCACCAGTCGTGTGATCGCGCCCGGCGCGTCGTTGGTGTGAATCGTCGACAAGACCAGGTGACCGGTCAGCGACGCCTGGATCGCGATCTCGGCGGTTTGTAAGTCACGAATCTCGCCGACCATGATCACGTCCGGGTCATGACGCAGGAATGACCGCAGCCCCGCGGCGAAGGTCAGCTCGATCTTCTCGTTGACGGCGGTCTGCGAAATTCCATCCAGCTGATACTCGACGGGATCCTCGATGGTCAGGATGTTCAGGTCAGGCGCGTTGATCTTGGCCAGACAGGCGTAAAGGGTGGTCGTCTTGCCCGACCCGGTCGGTCCCGTGACCAACAGGATGCCGTGCGGCCGATGAATCAGATCGTCGATCTGCCGCAAATGATCGTCGCCAAACCCGATATCGGCCAGATCGTGCAGAACCGATTCCCTGTCCAGAAGCCGGATCGTGATGCGCTCGGCGGACGCGCCCTTGATCGTGGGAACCGTCGCGACCCGCATGTCGATTTCCTTGCCGGCGATCTTGCGGCGGATACGGCCGTCCTGCGGCAGGCGCTTTTCGGCGATGTTCAACCCCGCCATGATCTTCACGCGCGAGATGATCGACGGCATGAACTGCCGGTTCGCGCGACGGGTTTCATAAAGCACGCCATCGATGCGATAGCGGACGATCACTTCCTTTTCGCCGGGCTCGATGTGGATATCGCTGGCGCGCTCTTTGACCGCGTTGAACAACAGCGAGTTCACCCAGCGAATGATCGGCGCCTCGTCGGTGACGTCCAGGATGTCGACCAGCTCCTCACCACCGCCACCGTCGTCCTCGTCGCCTTCGCCTTCCCCCAGGGTTCCGCCCGTATCGTGTTTCTTTCCGTAGACCAGATTGATGAGGTCCAGGATTTTCGTGGACGGATGCAAGACCGGAGAGATGCTTGCGTCCCCGTTGGTCCCCAGTTGCGCACGCAGATCATCAAGCGCCCAGACCGCCAACGGATCCGCCGTCGCCACCAGCACTGTCCCTCCCTCCATACGCAAGGGCAAAACCCGCTGTTGTTTGGCGAACCCGATCGGAACCTTGGTCACCAGCTCGGGGTCCACCTCGTCGGGCTTCAGCTCGGCCAGGTACGCGATGCCCAGTTGCCGGCCCAGCGCCTGCAGGACGTCCTCCTCGGTAGCGACCCGCATCTTGATCAGGATCTCGCCCAGACGCCCACCCCCTTTGCCGTCCTGGCCGTCTTTGCTGTCCGCGCCATCCTTGGCTTGCTGGGCCAACGCCTGATCGATGGTGTCAACCGTGACGCCACCGGCGCCCAGTTCAAGAAGAATCTGACCGAGAAGTTTGTGACCCACGCGCGCCGGCCCTTACTGGTTGCCCGCCGACGTGGACGCCTGCACCGACCCGGGTGGCTGCGCCGACCCGGGTGGCTGCGCCGACCCAGGTGGCTGCACCGACCCGGGTGGCTGCGCCGACCGGGGTGGCTGCGCCGACGCTGACACAGGGGCGGAGGCTGACGCCGACGCTGACGCCGAGGTGGTTGACGGCAACAACCTTGGTTCGAGACCCGCGCCTGGCTTACTGGGAGCGTTCAGGGGCATCACCTCCAGTGGTCCGGCTTCCAGGCCGGCGTTGTCCTCGAGGATCTTCTGACTCTCGGTCTCCTCCAGCTCGACTTCCTTCGCGGTGCGGTTGATCTCCTCCAACATGCCGCGCTTGCGGCGGTAGTCGATTTCGGCCTCGGGATTGACCACCTCTTGTTTGCCGAACCGTTCGACGAATTCGCGCCGTTCCTTCAGCTTCTTCTCCAGCACGCGTCGCAGATCCGACTGATCGCTGATCACGTAGGGCGTCAGCGCGATCAGGATGTTGGTCTTCTGCACCGTCTTGACGGTGTTGCGGAAGAAGAAGCCCAGGATGGGGATATCGCCAAGGAACGGTATCTTCGTGATCCTCTCGACGTTTCGGTCCGACATCAGACCACCGATGACGATGGTCTGCTGATCGCGCGCCACCACGGTGGTCTTCGCGCTGCGCTTCGATGTCGCGGGGCCCAGGTTGTTGAAGTTCGGCGACAGGATGTCCTGAATCTCCTGATCGACCTCCAATCGGATCATGTTGTGCTCGTTGACGTGAGGGGTCAGCTTCATCTTCAGCGCCACGTCGGTGCGCTGCACGGGAGTCGCGAAACCCAAACCACCTAGGCCCGGTAGTCCACCCGCTGCCGGGGCGGCGCCCTGGAACGGCAGGTTCTGTCCGACGCTGATCTCGCCGTCTTCGTTGTTCATGATCAGCAAGTGCGGCGTCGAGAGGATGTTGACGTCGTTGTTCGATTGCAGCGCCCGCACCAAAATTCCGAAGGACGGAATATCGGCGGCCGCGGTCGTCGTTGATCCCAACGCCGCTGCGGATCCCACGGCGGGTGGACCGATGATTCCGGCCGCCAGACCCAACAGCGTGTCGCCGCCGCCGGCCAGCAGCCCGGCCGGGAACAAGGTCTTCGACGCGTCAAGTCCGCCCAGGAACAAGCCCTGTTTGCCGAAAAAAGACGTCCCGGGAACCGCGCCGTGAAACGAAGCACCCAGGGTCCGGGTCTTGTCGAGCGCCACTTCCATCACCAGCGCCTCGACGAAGACCTGCTTGCGCGGCGAGTCCAGCTTCTCGATCACCCGGCGCAAGACCTGGTAGTCCTTCAGCGACGACAGGATGATCAGCGCATTGGTTGGCCGATCGAAACTGACCCGCAGATCCCCGTCGAAGAGGATCGGTAGTTGTCCACCGGTACCTCCGGCCGGGGCCGGTGTCGCCGGTGCCGCTCCCGCCGCGGCCCCGCGCCGCGAACGCGTGGTGCCCCCGCCTGACACCGCCACGCCCGTGATCGCCGACAGCGTCTGTCCCAGCTCGTCGCAATTCGCGTTCTCGCAGTAGTAAACGTGAATCCGACTGTCGCCGCCCTCCATGGGGACGTCCAGCTTCCGAACCAAGCTCAAGACGCGCGCATACGCTCTCTCGCTGGCGATGATGATCAATTGGTTCGATCGCTCGTCGGGAATGATCTTCGAGATGGTCATCTCCGCGGCCAGATCCTCCTTCACGCGACCTTTCGCGGCGGCCGCGGCCGGCGCCGCCGCCGGGGCCCCTCGTTTGCCGCCCAGCATTTCGACCTTGAATATCTCCGACAGTTTCTGCGCGATCTCCATGGCGGCGATGTTTTTCATCCGCACGATCCAGACCTTTTCTCCCTGGGCCGGCTGGTCCAACTCGGACAGCACCTTCATCATCCGGTCGACGGCGCTGACGACGTCCGTGATGATCAATGCCCCCTGCGGCGGATAGGCGATGATGTCGCCCTGCTCGGTCTTGAGGCGCGTCAGCACCTGCGACATCTCGTTGGTGTCGGCGTGTTCGACGCGCGCCAGTCTGGTCACGTAGCGATCGCCGGGAAGGACATCGCCGTCAGCCCCATAGGGCGCGTTGCCGCGCGCCTTGACCGTTTCGATAATGCGAAAGAACTTCCCGCTTTCCTGAACGGTCAGCCCGACAGAATCCAGAGCCCCCAAAAACAGACGGTACGCCTCCTCCGGCGTGATCAACTGCGGCGCGATGACGGTGACCTTCTTGCTGTTGGCGGGGATGGTGCCCGGCAACAAGAATTGCTTGCAGGTGATCGATGAAATCCAGGAAATCAGATCGCCGAGCTCGGTCTCGGGCTTCATGTTCAGCTTGACGATGCGTTTGTTGGCGGGGAACTTGTGGCACGAATTGAACTCACGCTCGGCCGCCGAATCGGCCACTCCCGCCGTTCCCGTGGTTCCCGTCGTTCCCGTCGTTCCCGCCGCGGGTGCACCCGCGACCCCCGTCCCTGACGCGCCCGCGGCTGGCCCCGTCACACCGCCTGGCACCAGTGGAGCGCTGGTCTTGCCCCCCATGCCCCGCAGCGGAGACCGTCGCTCCCGGGGCGACAGCGCGGGCTTCGAATTCGCGTCGGGTTTGATCAAACCTGGCGGGGGCGCCCCCGGAAGCCGCGTGGGCGTCGGGACCGCCTTCACCGAGGACGCCGGATCCGGCGCGGCACCTCCCGCAGGCGTCGGCCGCGACTCGACTCCGGCCAGGGCCGCTGTGGTCAGCGCCAGCACCGAAGGAGCGATGAGGACAAAAAAACGTCCCGACCGGTTGGCCCGGTCACGCCGCCTGGCGCCGGACATCATCGTTTCACCATCATATTTGGGCTTGGGCGTCATCGGATGTTGTAGTCCTTGGTGATTTTCTGACCGCTGCGTTCAAGCGCGACCGCCAGATGGTTGGCCGACTTGAGCTTCGTGTAGATCTCCAGCGCCTTGTCGGGGCTGGTCATTTCCAGACCGTTGATGGCGTAAATGACATCTCCGTTTTGAAGACCGATCTTCGCGAACGGGCCGTCGGTCTTGACGCTGAACAGCCGGAAACCGGCCGCCTTCCCGTCGCGCACTTCGGGCACGATGCGTGCTGCGCGCGACAGCACGGCCATGTTCCCCAGCAACGAATCGACGGTGCCCCGTTGCACCTCGTACGTATGCTCGGTCAGTTTCTTGATCCCCTTTTCCATCTCGGCGACGAAGGGATCGGTGCTGGGCGCTGCGGGCGCCGCCGCTGCTGTCGCCGGCGGCTCCGGCCTGTCGATCAGATCCAGGTATTCGGGCTTGCCGGCGTTGTCCAGGTAGATGCGGGTTTCCTGGATATCGACCACCGAGGCTTCGCGAATCTTCATGCCGATGGCGTACGGCCCGGCGGAATTCCTTTCGGTGTCGCGAATCACCGCCATCGACCAGCGGGGATCGTTCGGCGGCGGCGAAAACATGATCGCCATCAACCGCAGCGGCAGCGCGGTCTTCACCGGCTGAGGAACTGGCGCCGGGCCCTCTTCCTTGACGGGCTTCGGCAAGATTGGCGGGCACGTCGAGCAGAAAACGTTTCGCTCCAGGATGTCTTCGACCTGTTTGCCGTAGTAGGTCGCCGGCGCGGAGGTGCCGCCTGCCGTGGGCCGGGTGCTCTTGATCGCAGGTGTATTCCGGCTGACCACCGACTCGACAAAAACCCCCGTGGCCCGGGCGGCGAACAGGGCTGATAGTGCGATCGCCGCCATGTCGATCGCCCACATGTATTTGCGCAGCAGTGTCTCCATCGAAGTTCCAGGGAGAAAACACAGCAACGCCGGGGCCAGCCCCGGACATCGACCTTTCTATAATTAATTCGAATAGTTATGCGTCAACAACCCCCGTCGCACGCTGCCAAAATGGCACGGTCGGGACCATGCGCTTGCCTGCCCGGCGCCTGTGGACTCCCGGAACGCCGGACTCAGAGTCCGAAGCTGGAGGCCCAGCGTTCGATCTCGGGTCGCAGTGCCGACAACTCCCAGGTCTCGTCGGCGGCGATCTGGCGCAGCCGTTCCAGCAGGGGAGCAGCCTCGTCGCGACGGCCATCGGCCATCAACCGCCGCAGCTCGTAGCGGAGATGAACCAGCTCACGCTCACGCGCAAAGTCCATCGCGACTCCTTTCCATTTCAACAGTACGGGCGGTGTAAGGGCCGTCAACAAATTCAATGGTCAATAATTGGGGTTGGGTCGATAATCGCGCAGGGGCGATGGTGAGGACGAGAATTTGCACCTTCACGCTGGATGAACGGGGATTTGTCCGCGCCCGCCTGGACGAGGGATCGTTCATGGAGCTTGAGGACGCCCGGGAGGCCCTGGTGGCGACGTGGCAAACGGCGGGGGAGCAACGCCGTCCAGTTCTGGTCGACATGTCCCGCATCAAGGGGGAAAGTCGCGCCGCCCGGCAGCACTTCGGCAGCGACGACGCGGCGACGAAGTACTCCGCGGTGGCGCTGCTGGTGGCCTCCCCGGTCAGCCGCGTTGTCGGCACCTTCTTCCTGCGGCTGGTGGAACACAAGGCACCGACGCGCCTGTTCACCGACGAGACAGCGGCCATCGACTGGCTGGTGGACGCGACGAGGTGAGCTCCCCAGGGAACATCGACATCGATTCCCGCCTCGGGGAAATCCTGGACGTTCTGTTGGCCATAGCCCGGCAGGACTTCGGCGTGCGCGCGTCGGTTGGGGAAACGGACGATACGCTGGACGCGATCGCTGTGGGCCTGAACATGCTGGCGGAAGAGCTACAAGGCGAAGTCGCGTCACGGCGAGAGCTGGAACGGGCGCACGCCGAGCTGAAGGACACGCAGGGACGCCTGGCGCACGCCAGCAAGCTGGCGGCCGTCGGTCACCTGGCGAGCGGTGTCGCCCACGAGATCAACAACCCGGCGATGAGTGTGGAAGTGGCGTTGGCGATCGTGAAGCGGCTGTGTGACACGGTCCAGGAGGCAAGCCAAGGCGGTGTCATCCGGATCATCGTGCCGCCGACGGATCTTGCGGCCGCGCGGGCGGCCATCGAGGACGCCCAGGAAGCGGTTGATCGCATCCGCCAGCTGACCGGAGATCTGCGAACGTTCGCGCGCACCGACGACGAGATTCCGCGCCCTGTGCGACTGGACGAGGTGGCGCGCGCGTCGTGTCGGCTGGCGGGTCCGACCCTGGCGCCGCGCGCCCGATTGGTGTTGGAGCTTGGACCGGTCCCCCCGTTGCTGGGCAGCCGTGGACGCCTGGGCCAAGTGGTGACCAATCTGCTGGTCAACGCCGCCCAGGCCCTGCCCGAGGATCCGGGCGGCAATCACGTGATCGCGGTGACCACGTGCCGCGAGGGTGACGTCGTCGTTCTGGCCGTGGATGACAGTGGCCCTGGCATCCCGATCGATCTGCAGGACAAGATTTTCGAGCCGTTCTTCACCACGAAACCAGAAGGAGCGGGAACCGGATTGGGCCTGGCGTTGGTGGCCGAAATTACCGCCGCCCATGGCGGCCGGATCCGGGTTGCACGTAGCACGCGAGGCGGTGCCCGGTTCGAGCTGCGCTTTCCCATCATGACGGACGTCCCTATGGCGCAAGGCGCGACCCCAAACCCGGCCACACCGCCTCCAGTCAAGACCACCGTTTCGTCCCGCCTGCTGCTGGTCGACGACGAACCGCTGATCCTGCGTCTGATGACGACGTTGCTGGGTGAAACCTGCACGATCGTCGGCGCGGGCGGGGGAGCCGAGGCGATCGCGGTTATCGAGGGGGGCGACCGTGCGTTTGATCTGATCCTGTGCGATCTGCACATGCCCAAAATCGACGGGGTCGCGGTCTACGAAACGGTCGCGCGCCTGGAACCGTCGCTTCTGGAGCGTTTTGTGTTCACCACCGGCGGCGCGGTGACCGCCCGGAGCCGCGATTTTCTGGATCGCGTGCAGCCGCGGATCCTGGCCAAGCCGTTCCCCGTCGAGGATCTGTTTGCGCTGATCCGGACCGCGCACCCCAAACTGGGTTAGACGCGCGAAGGCGCGCTTTCCGGGTGTCTTATAACCACTGGCTCTAGGGATCCTGATCGGTGGACGACGGCGTCTCGGCGGTCGGGCGCTGGCTCGCTGGGGCCGGGGGTGCTCCGGATTCCAGATCTTTGATCTGACGACGGGCCGCCGGTGCGTCCGCACCGGACGGCGCAACCGCCAAATACTGCCGGTAAGCGGCCAGTGCCTGCGCGCTATCCCCGCGGGCCCGGTAGGACTCGGCGATACCGAACAGCGCCGGACCGAAACCTGGCTGCACGGCCAGCGCGCGACGAAAAGTCTCGATGGCCTTGAAGTGGCGCTGGCGGTCCAGAAGCACGTAGGCCGAACCCGTCAAGGCGGCGACCCCGTCGGGACGCGCGGCCAGCGCCTGCGCGTACAACTTGTCGGCCTTGGCGGATTTTCCGCGATCGAGAAGGCGATCGGCGTCCGCGACCAAGCGATCGTAGGAACCGGCCTTGCCCGCTCCGGCCGCCGCGGGACCGCGTCCCTCCCGTGTCGTCGCGGCGGGCGCGCCGCGACCGCGGGCGGGAACGTTGTCGGCACTTCCCGCGACACCGTTTGGCGCGTTCGACGGGGCCACCGCGGGCGAAGGTGGGGCCGTGACGCCACCCGGGGGAGCAACGTTGCCGGCAGGCTTGCCGCCGACGGCAACCATCGCGGCGCTGCCGCCGGTACCTCCATTCGTCGGCGCTGCTTTCTCGCCGTTCGCTCCCGCCACGGACGGGGTTCCCGGGGCGGCCGATCCGGCGGAGACGCCCGGCGAGGCGCCGGCTGAACCAGCGGTCGCGCCGCCAGGTCCGGACCCTGGCAAATCAGCGGACGCCGTGGGCAACGTTCCCGCCGCAACCGCTGGTGAACCCGGCTCGGCCGCTGGTGAACCCGGCGCGGCCGCTGCTGTCGCTGCCGCTTGTGTGCTTTGCTGCGCCGCCCACCACCAGTAGCCACCGCCTGCCGCCAATACGACCACGGCCAGGCCGACCACGACGTTGCGGCCACGATTGCTCGGCCTTAGGAAATCGGCCTCCAGCGCGCGCGATTCCTCGGTGATGTTGGGACCAAAAACCAGTTCGGTTCGCGCCGGTGGGCGGGGAGCGGGCACCCTATGGCGGCCGACGGTTCCACCCGCGCCGCCGCCACCCGCGCCGCCGCCACCCGGACCGCCGCCACCCGGACCGCCCGCGCCCGCGAAACCGCTGGATGCGCGTGCATCGGGAGTGCGGGTGCCGGGCAAGCGTGGCGGGGATTGGCGAATGCCGGGCTGCGGAGTGGTGGCCCCGCCCGCCTCGGTAGCGAACCCCGGCAAAGGACGATTGGGAACCGTGGGGCCATCCTCGGAAACCCGTCGCGCCTCGACCGGCACCGGAGGCGGCGTCACGGCGGACGTCGACCGAAACTGTCCCGACGCCGTGCGGGCCCGCACCGCGCTGACTGCTCCTGGCGCGGGGGGACTAAATCCGGTCTTGGATGATCGCGCCCGATCCGCCTCGTCGACCACGCTGAAGAACGGCGCCAACTCGACCACATCGCCCAGCGACAGCCACGGGCCCCCCGAGCGTGAAATGTGATCCGACCGCGTGACCTTGCGCTCGACGATCCACTTCTGAAGCGTGTTCAGGTCGCGAAATCGATGGACCTTGCCGTCATCGGTACTGAGGGTCCATTCGGGCACGTTTGGCCCCGCCGTGTCGGCCAGCCCCGCGGGCGGCGTGATACCCGCCGTGGGCAACGGCACGGACGCCGGACGGGTCACGATGAAGGTATGCCCGCACGTCGTGCACTGAACCGACGCGCCCGCGTCCGTGACTATGGCGTCGTCAAGTTCGTACTCGGTCTCACAGCGATCGCAGCGAACATCCATAGCTAGTCGCGGTCAAGCGCCCCGGAACCATACCACGTCACCCGCCACGGTTGCAGCGCGCATCCCGTACGTTTACCGCGGGTCTGCCGAACCCGTACCGCGGATTTGCCGCGACCTTGTGACAACCTTGGACCAGTCCTCGATGCCCGGTTTTACAGAGATTCGGGAAACAGCGCGTACAGCTGGGAAGGCGGCAGCGTGATCGTCCCCTGGACCATCAGGTTGCCCAGGTGGTCCACCCGGAAACCGCGATCCAGGGCGCGACGAAGGACCGACGGAGACGCTGCCGAAGCCCGCATCACGGCGGATCTCCCCTCCAACGTCTGGGTCGCGGCGTCGACCAGGGCACACATCCCTTCTTCGGACATGGCGACACCAGGCCCGACAATGGCGCGCGCGGGTAACGTCCGCAGAAAAAGAAATCCCTCGATCGCCCGCCGCCGTTCCAGCACCAACACCTGCCCGGTGGAAACCAACAACGCGAAGTCGGGTGCGCGGTCGGCACCCACCAAACGCCGGTCGAATTCCTGCAGGCGGGGAAGATCCGCCGCCCCGAACGCACGCACGTCCGGGACCCGCCCCGGGGCGGGCCGAATCTCCGCCGCCAGCAGGTACGGGGCCACGTCCCGTACGGTGAACCCCTGTTGGGCGTAAAGCCCAAACGAGTCGGGGTTGAAGCTGTCCTGAAACAGGCGAACGCTGGCCGAGCCCTTCGTCAATCGCGACAGGTACGCCATCAACGCGTGGCCCACGCCCCGGGGACCGCCCGGACGTGCCGCCAGGGGGCCGATGCTGGCAACCGGGCCGCGCAGGTGAACGAAGCCGACACCCACCAAAGCGCCGGCCGCCTCGGCCACAACGCATCCGTCGGGATCCAGTTCCAGGTACGCGCGACACAGCCAGACCGCGCTGTCCAGGTTGGGAAAGGGCGGGACGTGCCCGCGCTGGTGATAGACCTGCGCGAACGCCGACACCAGTATTTGGGCCGCGGCCTCCGCGTCCTGGTCACGCATCACGCGCACGTCGATCATGTGAGCCTTAGGCCGATCAGAAAGAGCGCGAATCCCACCACAAACAACAGCGGCGGCAACAAGGGCGGTGACGGCGGATGTGACGACGGCCTTAACCGCGACCCCGCCGACGCCGCGGATCCAACCGGCCGAACAGCCGGAGTCGGGGTACGGTCAACCCCGCGCCGAATGAACAAGAGGAGCCCACCGATCCAGGCCGCGAAACCGACGAGAGCCAGCAACGTCGCGGCGATCGCGGGGCCGGGCGGCGCGGAACGTTCGATCACGATTCGCCCTGAATTCGCCGGCGGAAAATCCTCGGTGGCATCCAGTTCGCCCAGGCGCCGGTTGGCGTCCGCCAAACGCGACCCGTACGGCACGTACAGCGAACGTGTACCCAACAGTCCGGCGCGAACGGCCCCGAGGGCGCGTCGCTCGCCGTCTCGATCACCGGCGCCGGCGGCATCCGCGGCCAACGCGTGAAGGCCATCAAGCGCCTGGCGTTCGAAGGGGCTGCCGGGGACGTAGGCGCGTAACGCGTCCAAATACAGGCGCGTAGCCTCGGCGGCGTCGCCGTTGCCGGCCGCGACCCGGGCGGCGTGGACCGCGCCGCGCGCCTGGACGATGAACCGGCCGTAGACCACCGCCAGCGCCGCGGCACCCAACGTCCATGGCAACAGCAACCGAAACGTACGCGCGGCGATCATACGAAGTCCCTGCGTCGAAAGATCAATATCGCAAGCCCCAGCACAAGGGCCGAATACGACAAAGCGTACACGGTCACCGAGCCCAGATACGACAATCCGACGAATTGCCCGTGAACCGAAACCCGCGCGGCGCCCACGATGGTCCCCGAGGGGACGAACAAGTGCAGATTCGGCAACACCGCGGACACCAGATCGAGCAATGGGCCCGTCGCCCCGCCCGCGCGCGAAGCCAACTGCCGGAGATCGGGCACCTGGCGCCCCATCACGAAGAAGCCCAGCGAAAATACGCCCGAAAGGAACGGACTGGTGAATGCCGAGAACAGCATCGCGATCGACGTGACGATCGTAACGTTCATCAGGAACAACCACAGTGCCTTCGGCAACGCGGTATCCAGCACGGCCGCACCGCCTTCCGCCACCGCCATGGTCAAGACCAACACGGCGCCCATCACCGCGATCTGCACGATCAGAACCGCCATCACGCCCAGCCATTTTCCGACAACGAACTCCCAGCGCGCGATCGGCTTGGGCAAGATCGTGTAGACGGTCTTCAGCGCCAGTTCCTTGTACAGCAGGTTGACACCGACGAAGATCGCGATCAGCACGCTTCCGATGTCGATCCCGAACAAGCCCACGTCGCGGATCATGCGCCGCTCCTCGTGAACCGACAGTTCGCCCAGCGCCAGCGCCGACACGATCAACGCGATCGCGAAGAACAACAGGCTGTACATGACCTTGTTCCGCGCCGCTTCGCGGAAGGTGTTCCGGGCAACGGCGAGGATCCGTCTCACGGCGCACCCCCTTGCGCATCCGTCGTCTCTCGCGTGCCCGTCGGCTCTCGCGTGCTCGTCGGCTCTCGCGTGCTCGTCGACTCTCGCACGCCGGCCGGCTCTTGCGCGCCCGCCTCCCGAACGAACAGATCCTCCAGGGATTCCCTCCGGGGCAGGACCGAGACCACCGACGCGCCTTGGGCAAGTACCGCGCGCAGGAATCCATCGACGTCGATGTCGGGTGGCAGTTCCAGCACAACGTCATCCCCCAGCGTGCCTCCTCGGTCCAGACGGCGCGCTCCCGGGGGCAGATCGGGCAGGCCACTTGCGCCCGAACCGGACGCGCCTGACGAAACCGGGCGCACCACCACCTCGGTGGTCAGCAGGCGGGTCGAAAGCAAGGACGACAACGGCCCGACGCTGCGCAGCCGACCGCCGACCACGATGGCCACCCGATCACACGTGGTTTCGACATCGGGCAGAATGTGCGTGGAGAAGAAGACCGTCTTGCCCTGGCGTCGCAAGTCCAAGATCAGATCGCGAATCTCCTTACGACCGATGGGATCAAGGCCGGTCATCGGTTCATCCAGGATGACCAACTCGGGATCCCCCATCAACGCTTGGGCGATGCCGATACGCTGCAACATGCCCTTCGAGAATTTTCGCAGTGGACGCCCGCGCGCCTCGTCCAATCCCACGCGCGCGATCAAACCATCGGCGCGTCGACGCCGCTCGGGGCCGGGGACGTTCGACAAAGCACCGGCGAAATCCAGAAACTCCTCGGGCGTCAGGTACTCGTAGAAATAGGGCGTCTCGGGCAGATAACCCAGGCGCTGCTTGGCCGCGCGGCTGGGAACCGGCAGACCCAGCACCTCGGCGCGTCCCCGCGAGGGAAACACCAGGCCCATCAACATCTTCAGCGTGGTCGTCTTTCCCGCCCCGTTGGGACCGAGGAATCCGAAGATTTCTCCGCGTCGCACCGTGAACGAAATTCCGCGCACCGCTTCCACGCGCCGGCGCAGAAACCCAAGCCGGAAGGTCTTGGCCAGATCTTCGGCGCGCAGGACGATCTCGCCGCCGCCCACCTGTTCGTGACCCGTTCCATCGGTCATGGTCGCCGCCATGATACCCGGGTTATGGTCAAGGGGATGAACGCCGGAACGTGCTTTCGCTTGATCGCCACGCTGCTGGCGACGATCGCGGTGACCATCGGACCGGGGGCGGGGACGCCACGGGTGGCCTTCGCCCAAGCACCCGCGATGCCCCCGGTGCCCGCGGTGCCCGCGCCGGTACAGGAGACATCGACCGCCCCCGTGCGGGTGCCCCTCAGCGCGAATTTCTCGCGGGTGGAACTGGTCACCACCGGCGTCGCGACCGCGGCGGGAATCGTGATGATGGGGTTTGGTACGAAGCTGCTGGGATCACCGGCGCCCAGCCTGGGGCCACCCGATCCCGAAAGCTTCGATCGGCGCTGGGCCGACCGGTTCCACACCGACGACGGCACAGGTGGGCGTTTCTTGGTCAGCATACCGGACGTCGCCGGCATGTTCATCAATCCCTTCGTGCCCGCGCTGGTCTACGGCATCGACATTGTCGCCATCGGTCGCACCGGATCCCCATGGCTGTCGCGCGATCCAAATCCCGACCATCGCCTGATCGCTTACACCGAGGCTATCGGCTGGACGCTGCTGGCCACGGGAATCACGAAGGTACTGGTGGGACGCCAGCGACCGTATGTCGTGCTCAATCACCCGGAGTTGGCGGGCCCACAGGACGAGGAAAATCTGTCGTTCTTCTCGGGCCACTCCGCGGTCATGTTCGCCGTCGCATCGTTCGTCGCGCTGGACGCCAGTCGCCGCCTTGACGACGGGCCGTTGGCGAACGCTTCGCCCGTGCGCCGCTGGTTGCAGGGATCCCTACTGCCCTATTTCATTGCCTACGGATCCGCTGCGTTGGTGGCTGTGTCGCGCGTCATCGATCAGCAGCACTGGCCGTCGGACGTGTTGATCGGATCCCTGGTCGGAACCGGCATTGGACATGCCGCCTATCTGGCGCACTTCGACGGACGTGGGCGGCCGCGGGGGCCTAACGCCTCCTATGGACCGAACGCACCCACGGCGTTCACGGTCCACCTGAGCCCCACCCCCAACGGCGTCGCGCTGGTCGGCACCCTGCCCTGAATCCGTCCCGCTGTCAGACCCGAATCACGGCACGCGCGCCTGGATCCCGATCCCGGCGTCGACCAGGAAGCTGAGCCACCGGTAAAAACCGATCGTCTCGCCGAACTGAGCATAGACGCCGAAGTTGCGCATGATCTCAACCATCAGACCATTGGAGTTTCGGAATCCGAGATCGGTGTCACCGATGAGCCCCGAAGGATCGTTTTGCTTCGACCGATCGTAGGCCATTTGAATCGTAGTGAAGAACTTCACCTTGCTTTCGACATCCAACCAATAACGAAAGCCCGGCATGACGTAGAACTGGCGCTGGGTGTTGAAGTCCTTCTCGAGTCCGAGGCGCAGGTCGACCAGAAAATCCCAGGCGCGGGAGATGCCAAAGGACGGCTGAATGTCGACGAAAAAAGGCGCGCGGGACGTACAAACGCGGTTGTCCATGGAATTGGCGTCGCCACAGTTGATGAGGATGTCGGAGCCGTAGGGGAAGATCCCCCGGTACGCGCCGCCCACCATCACCGCCAGGCCGAATTGCAGATCGTGCGAGAGCGAAGCGACCATGCGCGGCGGCGGGGCTGACTCCCCCGACGCCGCCGCCGAACTCTCGGTGGGGGGGGCTAACGCGGAGGGCGGTGTGGTAGCGGGCGCTGCCGCGTTTCCCGTCGGGGGAACCGATGCCGCGGCGCCAGGGGTCGGTGTGGGCGGGCTTTGCTGTCCCGCCGCTGGCGGATCTTGCTGCCCCGCCGCGGGAGGATTTGTCGATGGCGACGTTTCTCCCTGCCCCCATGCCCGCGTCGCCGGGAATGCCGCTATGATTACCGCGGCAAGCGCGGCGGAAACCAGTGAAACGCGCGCGTGAAATCGCATGTGGACCCGAGTGTAGTGGAAATGTCCGGTCGAGCGAAGGGGGTACTTTGACCCCGGGGAAAGGACCGTCCCGGCGTGCCTTCCTGACTGGCGCGGCAGGCGCCGCGGGTGCCGCCCACGCCGCGGGTGCCGTCCACGCCGCGGGTGCCGTCGCCGCCCTCGCGACGGCGTTGGGTGCTCAACCGTCATTGGCCGCCGGCGCCGGAGCGCAGGAGAGATCGCTTCTTCGCTTCGCGCGTCTTTCCCTACCCGGTCTTGCCAATCCACGTCCGACCGCGCTGCGACGGCTAGCCTGGGAACTGGCGCGGCGAACCAGCATCGTGACCGATTCGGACCAATCGGATATTCGCCCCGTCGATCCCACGCTGTTTCGTCACCCGTTCCTGGTGTTGACCGGCGATCGTGGATTCGCCCTGCCGCCCGAGACGGAGCTGGCGCGCCTGCGCCGGTACCTGACCTACGGGGGATTTCTGCTGATCGATTCGGCCGAGGGACGCGCGGGCGGCGCGTTCGACGAATCAGCGCGGCGTCTGCTGGCGCAACTGCTGCCGGGCGAACTGCCGGCGCGCATCCCCGACGACCATGTGTTGTGGAAATCGTTCTACGTATTGTCGGGCGCGCCCGGACGAATCCTGGCGGCCCCCTACATCGAGGGTGTCGAACGGGATCGCCGCCTGGCGGTGGTCTACACGCAGAATGATCTGGGTGGCGCCTGGGCGCGCGACGGCTACGGTCGCTGGGAACACGAGGTGATTCCGGGCGGTGATGTGCAGCGCGAGGACGCGTTCCGCCTGGGCGTGAATCTGGTGATGTACGCGCTGTGCCTGGATTACAAGACCGAGCAAGCGCACATCGATTACATCCTGCGAACGCGGCGTAGTCCCCGATGAAGCGCCTGCTTGATCTGTTCGCCCCGGCGGCCGGCGGCGCTGACGCGGCAAACGCCTTCAACGACTGGCATGTCACCATGGGCGCGCGGCTGCCGCGCGTCGCGATCACCTTGTTGATCATCGGGGCGGCGGTGGCGCTGATGCTGTCGGCCACCACCGTCCTGCGCGCGCGGCGACGAAATGGATTGGCGGTGCTGCTGTTGCGGGCGGCGGCGCTGCTGGCGTGTCTGACCGTGGCGTTGCAGCCGACGCTGGAACTGCGGCAGATCGTCCGGGTGCCGAACCGCGTGGCGGTGCTGGTCGACGCGTCGCGATCGATGGATGTGCGTCCCCCCGACGGTGGACCGTCTCGCGCCGAGCGTGCCGCCACGCTGCTTACCGAAGCATCGACCGCGCGGGCAGCCTGGGAACGGGACGGTCACCGCGTCGACATCTACACGTTCGGTGAGGGGCTGGTGCCGTCGACCGTCGAGGCGTTGCGCGCGCCACCAGCGGCGGACGCCACCCGGATCGGCGAAGCGCTGGCCGAGCTGGGCACGCGTTACGTCGGCCACGATCTGGGCGCGGTGGTCGTGATCTCCGACGGCATCGATACCGGGCGCATTGGCAAGGGACCGCTTGATGCCGAGACGCGCGCGGCGATCCAGGCGCTTGCCGCCCCGGTTCACACGGTGGGTATCGGCGAATCCGGCCTGCGCGATCTATCGGTGGCGGCGGTCATGGCCGACGAATTCGCGTTTGTGCGCACGCCGGTGACGATCGAAGCCGTCGTTCGCCAGCACGGCCTGCCGGACCGACAGGTCGACATCACCTTGACCCGCGATGGGCGTCCGGTGGCGACCCGTGCGGCCGTGCTGCGCGGCGCGTCCTCGGAACAGAAAATCTCGTTCGATTGGGTACCGGATCAGCCCGGAACTTTCGTTTTCAAGATCGCGACGCCCGTGCTGAATGGCGAGGCGCTGTCGACCAACAACGCGCAGCTGTTCACGGTCAAGGTGATCCGGGATCGCGTGCGGGTTTTGCACGTCTGCGGGCGGCCGTCGTGGGACCAGCGGTTCTTGCGCGCGATGTTGCGCCGCGATCCGAACGTCGATCTGGTGTCGTTCTTCATCCTGCGCACGGAGACCGACGACCAGCCGTGGAACCGCAACGAAATGTCGCTGATTCCTTTCCCCACCTACGAAATCTTCGAGGATCAACTGCGATCGTTCGATCTGGTCATCTTCCAGAACTTCAACTACGCGTCCTACGGCGTCGCGCCGTATCTGTCGGGGTTGCGCGACTATGTCGAGGCCGGCGGCGCGCTGGCCATGGTCGGGGGCGATCTGTCCTTTGGCGCTGGCGGCTATGGTGAAACGCCGTTGCAAGACATCTTGCCCGTCGACCTGCCGCACGCGGATGGAACCATGACCGGTGACGCGTTCAAACCGCGGCTGACGCCGCAGGGGCGCGCCCACCCCGTCACATCGCTGATGCTGAACGCGCCCGACAACGAAACCCGGTGGGCCAAATTGCCGGCGCTGGAAGGACTGAACCAGGTGCAGCGGCTGCGCCCGGGCGCGGTCCCCCTGCTGGTGCACCCGACCCTTCGGATCGACGGCGGCAAACCGGCGCCCGTGTTGGTCGTGGGAGAACCGGGCAAGGGACGATCGATGGCGCTGCTGACAGACACCGCGTGGCATTGGGGCATCGTGGCAGCGGGCGAGGGCGACGACGGTCGCGCCTTTCAACGCTTCTGGGAGAACGCCATGCGCTGGCTGGTTCGCGATCCCGCGCTGACGTTGCTGCACATCGATCTCGATCGCGCGGAATACCGCCGCCACCAGTCGCCGTCGGCGCGCGTGCGCGCGGTGCATTCCGACTACACACCGGCGCGCGCCGTGCCGGTGGGCCTGTCGGTCACCAGTGCCGACGGCGCCGGTACGGCTGCGGCAGCAACCCCGCTGCGCCACCAAGATGTCGTCACCGACGCCCAGGGAGAAAGCCATGTCGATCTGGGAGCGTTGCCACCAGGCGCCTACCGCTTGACCGGAAGCGCGACACTGGACGGCCGCGCGGTCAGCGAAAACAAAACCTTCGTGGTCCGCGCCGAGGGACGGGAACTGGAAGACATTGTCGCGCGGGATGATGTCCTGAAAGAGATCGCGGAAGCCGGCGGCGGCGACTACCGGCGCGCCTCACTGGACGGCGTCAGCATTCGCGATCCCCGCGAGGTTCGCGTGGGACATCAGAAGCGAATCGAAATTTGGTCGCATCCCGCGCTGCTGCTGTTGGTCCTGGCTCTGTTGGCGCTGGAATGGGCCGTGCGGCGGCGCTCCGGGTACAGCTGAACCGGCGGGCCCTTGCTCGACGCGACGGGCCGCGACGGTCACGCGTTTGATGCACCATCGCCCGATTGCAGAGCCGCGGATCCGACAAACCCGCCAATAAATTGGCTGATACTTCGGGCTGTTTGCGTTGTCCGCGGTCCGCTGCCTGGTTTCTTCACCTGTGGGTACTGATTCGTTCATGACCCCGTCACCGAGCGCGAAGTTCACCTTTGGTTCCCTGGCGCTGCTGGGCGCGCTCATCGTGCTGCCCGGATGTCCTGGTGCACTGGAGGAACCTATCGATTCTTATGGTGGCGCTCCGGGGGGCATGCCGACCGGAACTGGGGGAAACACGAATATCATCCCGCCGGGAAGCGGGGGATCGGCAAACGTGGTTCCGGTTGGAACCGGCGGCGCGGCAACCGGCGGAACGGGGACAGGCGGACGAGGAACCGGTGGGGCAGGCACCGGCGGCGCGGGCACCGGTGGTCGAGGCACCGGCGGCGCGGGGACAGGCGGACGAGGAACTGGCGGCGCGGCCACCGGTGGTCGCGGCACCGGCGGCGCAGCCACCGGTGGTTCAGGCGTCGGCGGCACGACGGCCACGACCTGGACCGAGGTCTACACCACCTTGTTCAACAACACGGCCTACGCTTCGAACTGCGCCGGCGCAGCCTGCCACAATCCGGGAACCCAGAAGAATTTCAACCTGGCGACGAAGGCGACCGGGTACACGTCGGCCAGGGCGATCGTGACCCCGGGATCTCCGACGGCGGGGATACTTTTTCGCGAACTGAATACGGGCGCCATGCCCGAGACCCGACCCAAGATGCCGGCGGCCGATCTGGCCAAGGTCCAGTCCTGGATCTCAGCCGGCGCGCTCGACAACTGAGACGTTGGCCCACCTGCCCAGCTGAACCTACGGTGCCGGCGCCACGCGCGCGCCGCCCCGGATCGCGGCCGCGGCGTCGGGAATCGCGAATTTCGGATTGTCCCAGCCGAAGATGTCGTAGTGCGGACCCAGCACCCACAGGACCGCGCTGTCCGCCGTGCGTCCATCGCCGCGCGACAGGTAGCGCATCAGGCCCTCGTGCCCGCGTGCGATCTCCTTGGCCAGATCGGTCTCCTGCGCGGGGGTGGCGGCGCCGTCCCACAGATTCGGATGCTGAAGGCCGCCGCGACCAACGCCGAACTCACCGATGTGCAAGGGTGGAATTTCGGAAGGACGCAGTCCCAGTGCGGTTTGCAGAATGTCCTGTCTGAAGTTCTTCTCGTGCAACACAAGCGCGCGCGCCACTTCGTCGACGGTCGGCAGGCGCCGCCCGCGATCACCCTGCGGCACGGCGACGGTCAGATCCATGTATTGCGAAACCGCGATCGCGTCCAGACCGCGAATGTATTTCGCCAGCGTGGCACGTTGTTTGGGATTCATGCGGCCGACGAAGTCGTCCAGGATCTCGAAGTGGTGCGTGAAGTTGTGAGACAACACAACCTTCCCATCCAGGCCCAACCGGCGGCGTTCGGTCTTGGCCGCCGCCAGCAACTGCTCCCAGCGCTCGGGTCCGTACACGACCGCGTTCATCAACTCGGCACCCAGGTCCAGTCGGATCGGCGGTACGGCGGCGCCGCTGGTGGTGGGGGTGTTCGCGCCGGGACCGTTCGCGCCGGGACCGTTCGCGCCGGGACCGTTCGCGCCGGGACCGCTCGCGCCGGGACCGCTCGCGCCGGGACCGCTCGCCAGCTTGTCGAGCGCCAGCTTCGCCGCGCGCAGCGATTCGAATACGATGCCGCTCCGATAACCGTCGCTCATCGGATCCAGATCGAAGTACCCGCGCCACGGGCAATTGACCCGCCAGCTGTGGTTCTCGGATCGGAACACGTTAAACGCCGGGCGATACAGCGGCGGATCCATATGCGGTTTGATGACGACTGATAGCCCCGCGCGCAGGGCGACCTCGATGGCCGCGCCCAACTCGGCGCCGTCCGGGCCCGACCCAAGATCGATCCGATTCAAACCTTCGTACGCGTACGTAGGCACGAACGACACGATCCGGAAACCCACCTCCTTGAACGTCGCCACCTTCTGAGCGGCGTGGCCGAAGTTTCCGCGCCAGCCCGCGTAGGTCACGCCCAGCGGCGCGGGCGACACCTTGACCGGTGCCGGCGGCGGCGCTACGGCGGCAGGTGCCGTGGGCGCCGCGGGCGCCGCGGGCGCCATCAGGATCGCAATCAGCGGAAGCGCGCAGCCAAACACGGCAAGGACGCCCCCCTAGCCTTTGCAGACGAACGCGATGTCGTCGACCCAGAAGTCGAAGTCGGCGCCTGAGGACTTGGCTTCCCAATGAATCGCGTACAGCTTTGATGGATCGACGTGGGGCCGTCGGGGCGAGCCCCAAGCTCCCTCTTGTTTCAAGTCGCGGAACGGCAGGACAAATCGCGTCCACTTCTCGCCCACCGTCAATTCCGTGCCGAAATCGTTGTAGCAAGCGCTGCAAACGGCCCCATCGGGATCTGTGTTGCCGTCGGGCAGCTTCACGAACAGCTTTCCCGTGGAAGCCGCGCCACGCCTTGCGAAGAAGGTGATTCCTGCGTACTTCGAGGCGTCGAAGCCTTCCTTCGGATCGCGGAAGTTCAGACCCATCGCCGCGTAAACGATCGACGACGCCGCCAGTTTGCCCTTCATGTTGACGGCGTACTTCGAACCATTGCCGCCTTCCACCACCGTGAACGTCCCGCCGTTATCGCCCTGTTCCGGCCACACGGTCGATCCCAGCTTGTCGGCGTACGTGTACCAATAGCCGCCGCGATCGTCGGTGACGTTGATCTGGTTATTGTTGTCCTCGAAGTCGTCGATCAGGCCGTCCGGGCCGCATTCCTTGTAGGACGGGGGCCTATCGCTCTGCGCGCGGGTTCCAAACGGTGCGCAACCACCACCAAGCGTCGCGGCGGCAGCCAGCAGAATTACAAAGGAGGAATGCATGTGCGCGTGTGGTTTCATTGATCGCTCCCGAAGCAAAGGGGCCCGAAGCAAAAGGGGGTGGTTACCGCCCGGCGTAGATATCCGGTTGTGCGGGAAGCAGTCAAGACACTTTGCTGATGGCAACGATTGACAGGCCCACGTCAAGACACGACACTACGCGCGCCACTCCCCCAGTGGGCGCCGGACTTCCCAGTTTCGATCCGTGCTTCTGTAACCCCGCATCACCCGCGCGCCCAGGGGCCGTGGGGAAAACTGCTCCGCAGATAGAAGGTTTCGCAACCACCGCGCCCTTAAGGAAACCCATCAATGAAGCCAATCTGTCATGCCATCGTTGTGTTTTCGGCTCTGTCGTCCACGGCAGCGATAGCCGTCCCGTTCCTGCCGCCCGTCGGTGCGGGAGGTTCAAGCGGCACTGCGGCGGTTCCCGCCGCGGCACCAGCGGTACCCGCGCCAGCGGCGCCAGCGGCGCCAGCGGCGTCAGCACCAGCGGCGTCAGCACCAGCGGCGTCAGCACCAGCGGCAGCGGCGCCAGCGCCCTCACCCTCCGCGTTGATGCCCACGATGGGATCCGCAATCCAGGAACCCGCGAAACCCGCGGGCGGTAGCGTGGTGCCCAGCGGGGGAGCGGGCCTGTCACCTCACCTTCCACAGATCGGAAGCAGCTCGAATATCTCGGCGAAGCAAATGGAGGAACTGAATCCAAGCACGGCGGGTGCCGCGGATGAATGGAAGTTCCAGTTTCATGGCTACCTCCGTGCGCCGCTGCGTTTCAGCTGGGGCCCCCCGACGCCGGTGCAGCAACCGAGTATCTACGATGCGGGAGGCGGCCAGCTTCCTGTGAACGGCATTCCCCCCTATGCACCCGGCGCCACGCCTCCCCCCGGCACGCAACTACACGGACTTCCCCGCGTCCCGGGATACAACTACACAGGGTGGGAGTACACAAACACGATTGGTGGCCCCTGGAGCCAGCTTAATTTTTCATATGGTAACTCGCGCGTCATGGGCACCGTGATCGTGAACGCCTACAACCAAACGGACGGCGGGTATCGGAACCTGCAAGCGCAGCAGGGTATCGATCAGGTTTTTCTTACCGTGAATGTACCGGAAGCTTTTGGGGATCGTGGTGGTTTGGTTTGGAACATCGGATCGTTCGCGAATCGTTACGGGGTGGCGGGGAAATACGACGCCGGTATGTACGAAACCTATCTGTTTGGGCGCACGCACATCGCGGGATCCACCTGGACGGCCAACTTGTCGAACTTGGACTCCGCGGGCGATTGGTCTCTGGTGGTGGAAGGCGGCATCGGCTCCAAGCTGGACGTCGTTCCCTTTCTGAACAACCAGAACTATCAAATTTTCCAGAACCTACCCTCCGGTACCAACAACGGTTCGCCGTATTTGTCGGACAGATCCCCCGACTACCTGCCGTGGGCCGGTTCCGTCCCCCAGGGATCGACCTACCTGCATCACGAGCACCTGGTGGCGAAATACCGAAGCCTGCTGACGTTCGGGCTGCACTATCTCTTCACCTGGACGCCGGACGACAATTGGAGTCCCAGAAACTCCAGGCAGATCGCCGGCATGATGATGCAACAGGATGCAGCGGTTCCCAGAGCACGGGGACCGATTCAAGGCAGCATGGAGGTCTGGGGAGGCGAGGTGAAACTGAGTGGTGGTGCGTTCGGCGATGGCTACCTGGGCTACGCGCACATCGACGCCCGGAACATCGCCGCGCTGGCGGAAGCACTGGAGCTCGGCCACTCGTACGGTGGCCCCGGCTTCAAGCAAAACTACTTCGGTCGTTCGTTCAATGGCCACACCGGCGTCTACAACGGTCCCCAGAATGAAACCGGCATCGTTCACAACATCAGCGCCCAGTACGCGTTCAGCCTGGGGCAGTTCGCCCGCTATCCCGAGGAATTTTGGGGTAACGGAACTGATCTCGTGCTGACCGCCTTCGGATTTCTATCCATCGTCGACAGCAAAGCGCCTCCGATCGCGATCTCCGGGGATCCCGTCAGCGGCGTCGTCGGGGATCCCAGCCGGGCAACAAGATGGGACATGAGCACGAAGAAACTAAAATTCGGCTTCGACGCGCTTTACACCCCGCTCTCGTGGGTGGGTTTCGGCGGCCGCTTCGACATGGTTCAGCCTGATCTTGATGCCGCGTACTCGAGAACGACCGGGGTGGCCGGAAATCCACGGGCTAGCTTGGGCAACCCGGGCGGCAGCGATTTGAACTTCTCCGTGCTGACCAGCCGGCTGGTGTTCAAGACCGAGTTCGTGACGCACGAAACGATCACGTTGATGTATTCGCACTATTTCCTCGGGGACGCGGCGTACCCCGCGTTTCCGTACGAGTGGGTGGCGAAAGCGGACGCGGACGCCGTGTCGCTTTCGGCTACTTTGTGGTGGTAACAACAGGAACAGGAAAGGGATTCTCATGACAATCAACCCCCGGAATTTTCTTCTCACGACAACCTTCACGATTTCAGCATTGGCGATTGCGGTCGCTGGATGCGGCACCGATCCGAACGGCAGCACCGGCGGCACCGGCGGCGCGGGCGGCAACACCGGCGGTGGAACTGGCGGCGCATCCGCGACCCTGGGCCCCATCAAGGGCATGGCACTGGAGACCTTCGACACCTCCGCTGGAACCTTCGTCATCAACACGTTCGCGGACCCGAGCAACCTGGGCGGCACGGGCAACCCAACGGCCGCCGCCACGACGGCGGTTTGGGACGGCACCGAGGGCAGCCCCAGCCCTGGATCGTTGAAGGTCAGCGCGCCGTTCAGCGGCTGGAACCAGAACGTGGACTTTCGAACCGCCACGCTTATGCCGGTGCAGAACTGGACCGGCAAGAAATTTCACGTACGCGTGAAGGTCGCTTCCGGTTTCGTCAACGACATGTACGTGCAGGGCGGGGCGCAGCCGTATGTCAAGACGGGCACCGCGTACACGTGGGGCTCGGTCTGGACGAACATCGCCGCGGGCAGCCAGTGGCAGGAGTTCACCATCGATTTGTCGACGCTGACCGCGATTGACCCGACCATGGTGATCGAGTTCGGCATGCAGCTGGCGTCGGGAGCGGGCAACACGATGGCCGCGTTGCCGACGCCCGCCACGTTCTACGTGGATAGCTTCTCGATCGAGTAGGTCGCCCACGCGGGGCTTGCCCCGGACCCTTCCTGCCGCCCCCGGCCCAAACAGCCGCGGGCGGCTTTTTGTTGCCCGAGAACAAGATGACCATGAGTGTTGACCATAGTCATATCGTTGCTACTCTGTAAGGATGGAAAAGGTAGCAATTTCTGACTTCAAGGCCCGATGCCTCTCCATGCTCGAAAAGGTCCGACGCACCGGAAACCCCATCCTCATCACACGACGCGGCGAGCCCGTCGCCGAAATCGTGCCGCCTTCACCCGCCCATGCC
>JANOJB010000277.1:0-2858 GCA_031407985.1 Pseudomonadota bacterium
CGGGTCAGGATGATCTCCTCGATGACCTCCGCCAGGGTCTCGGCCGACGATTCGACGGCGGCGGTCAGCGGGTAACAGCCGAGCGTCCGAAACCTCACCTTTCGCACAGTGGGCCTTTCACCCGGCGCAAGCGGCATCCGATCGTCGTCCACCACAATCAGCGTGCCGTCACGTTCCACGACGGGCCGCTCGCGGCTGAAATACAGCGGTACGATCGGGATACGTTCCAGGTAGATGTATTGCCAGACGTCAAGCTCAGTCCAGTTCGACAGCGGGAACACACGGATCGATTCACCCTTGTGTTTGCGCGCGTTGTACAGGCGCCACAGCTCGGGGCGCTGGTTCTTGGGATCCCACCGGTGCTGGGTCGTGCGAAACGACAGCACGCGTTCCTTGGCGCGCGACTTCTCCTCGTCGCGACGCCCGCCACCGAACGCGGCGTCGAACCCGTACTTGTCGAGCGCTTGCTTCAGTCCCTGTGTCTTCCAGACGTCGGTGTGCACGGCCGAACCGTGGGTGAAGGGATTGATGCCCTTGGCGACCGCCTCGGGATTCAGGTGGATGAGCAGCTTCATGCCGGATTCGGCACCCACGCGGTCACGCAGGGCGTACATGTCACGGAACTTCCAGGTGGTGTCGACGTGCAACAGCGGAAACGGGGGCAGCGCCGGATAGAATGCCTTCCGCGCCAGGTGCAGCATGACCTGGCTGTCCTTGCCCATGGAATACAACATCACGGGCTTTTCGGTCTCAGCGACGACCTCCCGCATGATTTGAATGCTCTCGGCCTCAAGCCGCTGCAAGTGGGTGAGGATCATGGCTGGAGCAATCGCGAAAACCCACGTAGGTCGGCAGGAGATCCGCCTGCGGTCAGCCCAGCATGGGTCACCGGGCTGGCGCCACGAACGCCGGCGTGTCCTAGATCTGACGCGCACCGTCGGCCGACAGGATCGCCCCCGTCGCGCTGACTACAATCGGGCTTGATTGGCACGCTCTTGGCGATGGGAAGTCCCATGCAAACAAGAGGCTCGCAGCCGGCAAAATGGGTCGCCAAACACGAGGGCGTGCCGACATTCGGAGGGGCAGGCCAGGGCAATAGGTAGGCAGAGCGGCCGAGGGCTACCCCTATGCCGGGAACACCGCAATGGCGGCGACAAATTCCGCCGCCGTCGCGTCACGATCGCCGCAGCAATTGCCGCGTTCGAATGAACGCCGTCACGCAGAACGCGACGACGATGGCGTGGTTGGCGACCGACACGCGCCACAGCGGCCCCGTCTTGCCGGGGATCGAGCCCGAACCTTCGCGCCAATGCCAGGGAAACAGCTTCGGCCACTCCGGAAGTCCCAGGTGCAGGTGTCGGTTCAAGTCGCGCGGCACGTGGTCGATGATGTCGGGGAGCAACGAGCCGACACAGACGACGATGACCGGCACGCGCATCCAGCGCGGAACGCGCGTCAGCCAGAACGCGAGGAACGCGATCGAAACCACGGTGTCCGGCCAGATTCCAAGCGGATAGTAGTGCGGAAGGCCATCCAGGATCCCGTGCGACAGAACCGCGAGACCAAAAGCGGCGGCCCAAATGGTCCCTCGACGTTGTGTGGTGCTGCCTCCGTCGTACGCCGTGGGTGGGCCAAGCGCGGCGCTGGCTTCATGCGCGATCGCGATGCCGACCAGTTCGTGAAAAGCGACGTTCATGTTCTAGGTCATCCCCAGACCTGGCGGCCGTAACAAGCGCGCGGGCAACGCCCCCAGTCACTTGGGGAACAAGCCGCCGATCGCGTTGTACCAGACGCCGGCCATCCAGGCATAGCCGGACGCCACGGGATCACGCCCAGGGATTTAGATCTTCCCGATTCCCGCGGCTCCGGGAACGATAGTCTTGACGTCGGCGGTATTGCCAGTCAGCGCGTCCGCGTACGGATAGGGGATGTCCGCGGTGCAATTGGCCGGATAAGCCCTGGACGTGCGGCTCACCTCGATATTGTCGATTCTCTCGGTGTTTCCAGGAGAATCAGCACTTGTGTAGATCGAAAAATGCAGTGCCTCATAGTAGTTCTTCTCCACCCGCACGCAGGTATTCGCCCTTATCTCCGAGGCGTCCGTCGCGCCCACGACGTAGTTGTTGAAGAAGTGACCGATGGCGCCCCGGTACATCGGGACTCTCAGCTTCACCTTGTTGTAGTAATTGTGATGCAGGGTGATCTTGCGGTCGGCGTACAGGTCCGTGTCCGACGCGCCCACCAGTCCGCCCTTGTGCTGATCGTGCAGGTAGCACCATGAGATGGTGATGAAGCCTGTTTGCCCTTTGATGTCAATGAGCCCGTCGTACAGATCTTTGTTGGTCTGGGTGTCCGGGTTCTCCGCGAACAACTCGCAGTGATCGATCCAGATGTTCTTGCTGGTTCCGCTGATGGAAATGGCGTCGCCGCCGTTTACCAAGATCTGCGCCAGACCTTCGTCACCGGTCGACGAATACACCCCGGCCATATCCGTGCGTGTCGTTACGCCAATCAAGGAGACGCGCAAATTCTGAACGATGATGTTGTTGCTGTTGTTGATGTCCAGACCCACACCATTGAGGAAGGCCGTACTGCCGACGCCGATGATCGACTTGTTCGACTTGACGCTGATTTTGCCGCCATTCGCCCCATTCGAGATCGTCCCCTGCACCATGATCACGTAGGCGGTGGCGCTCTCCCCGTAGGATTTCAGTTCGGCATACGTCGAAGCCGTCACGGTCTGGCCCTGCACGCCGCCCGTGGTACCACCGTTCAGCGTCGCGAATCCGATCAGTTTCACCGAGCCACCGCCACCGGTACCTTGAGCGCCACCGGTGCTGACTCCGCCGGTGCCTTGA
>JANOJB010000355.1:0-4312 GCA_031407985.1 Pseudomonadota bacterium
GCAAGGAAGGGGCCAGGTATCCTGGCCCCTGGCCCCTGGCCCCCCGTTGCCTGCCGGCATTACCCGTGAACGTTACGCAGCGCCCGCACCGCCGGCACCGCCAGCGGCCGTCGTCCCGCCAGCTCCACCGGTGGCCGTGGAACCGCCGGTCCCAACCGCGCCGCCCGAACCGGTCGTGCCGCCGGTGCCCGTACCAATGGTCACCTTGACGTTGATCTCGACCTCGACCTTGGTGCTGGTGGCCGTTCCGTCGTGTTTGTGGACACGGCAGATCAGTTTGTGCTTTCCCGCTTTGGTTTGCGGGGGAATTTTAACGTCGACGTTCACCTGCGCGGTCACCACCAGGGGTGGAGTCGTCACGTCATCAAGATAGATTCGGACATGTCCGGCATCGAGAACGTGCTCGGCCGGCGGGGTAGCCGTGGGCTCGACCAAATACACATTGGTCACCGTCAGCGCGACGGGAACGGTTTGTTCGGGCATGACGTTGTCCGCGTCGACGTTCGCCGTGGCATTCACCGTGGCGTTGGGGATGTTGACGACGTTGTCGTGAAAGTCTGCGGAACACGCGAGGACCAAGAAGGATCCCGTGACCGCCAACGGTTTCCAGGCTATCGACAAATGCGTTTTCATAACTTTACCTTTCGCTGAGTTTTCTGAATGGGCTCCCGCGCATTCGCGCCAGAACATTCCTCGCTCCTCTTCAATTTGTGGGCCACCACCGGGAGCGGGGGGTTTTCGCGACCGCTCGGCATGAGTCGTGGTTCTTCGAGAGCCCGTGTTTCGGATCGGGCACATGCGGCGTTACGGATGCCGGACTTCGCGCGGTACTAGGTCGCACCCGTAACGCGCAATCAGCCGGCGGTGCGCGGCTTGTTTCCTGCACTGCGACCGAAGACCGCGAAGACCGCGAAGACCGCGAAGACCGGCTGTGCGATGCTCAGACCCGCCATGCCGAGGGTACATTCATGAAGCTTTTCTCCTGCCAGATTTGTCAGCAGATCCTCTTCTTCGAAAGCGTGCAGTGCATGAAGTGCGGCCATGCCCTGGCCTTTCTGCCGGATCGCGGTTTGGTCTTGGCGATCGAGCCCGCGGCGCCCTTGTGGATCGTCACGGGCCAGCCGGGCGCGGGATATCGCCTGTGCAAGAACCAAACGGAACACGCTGTCTGCAACTGGGCGGTACGCGCGGACGACAACAGCGACTACTGCACGGCCTGCCGGCTCAACCACCTGATCCCCAACCTCGATACGTCCCAGACGAAACAGGCGTGGCACAGCGTCGAGATAGCCAAGCGCCGGGTCCTTTACACCCTCTTTGAGCTGGGCCTTCCCGTCGAAGCACGATCCGAGCGATCAGGAGGGCTTCAATTCGACTTCCTGCAGGATTCGCGATCCCCGGATGCGCCCCCCGTCTCGACGGGGCACAACGATGGCCTCATTACGATCAACATCGCCGAGGCCGACGATCCCTTTCGGGAAAAGATGCGGGTCCAGATGGGCGAGGCCTATCGGACGGTGCTGGGGCACTTTCGTCACGAAATCGGCCACTACTACTGGGACCGCCTGATCAAATCGAGTGCGCGCCTGTCTGATTTCCGCGCGCGGTTCGGGGACGAAACCAGCGACTATGCCGCCGCCCAACAGAGGCACTACACCGTCGGGGCGCCCCCTGACTGGCCGCTGCACTTCGTCAGCGCGTACGCGTCGATGCATCCATGGGAGGACTGGGCGGAAACCTGGGCTCACTACCTTCACATCGTCGACACGCTGGAAACCGCCGGCGCCTATACTCTGTCGCTGCGTCCCGTGAAGCAGGCGACCAGTTCGCAGGAGCCGGCCTTGGCGGCACGGCACCTGGATTTGCGTTCGTTCGAGGATCTGATCGAGGGCTGGATTCCCCTGACGATGCTGCTGAACAGCCTGAACCGCAGCATGGGAATGAAGGATTTCTATCCCTTCGTCCTATCGGAGACGGCCATCGAAAAGCTGCGATTCGTTCACGACACCGTAACGGCCTTCAGGGGCTGATGGCCTAACGCCCATCGATCGGAACGCCGCCTACACAAAGGGCCATCAGCCGGGCGGCGATCTCCTCCAGAGGCACCACCCCATCCACGGGCGTCACGGCCAGGACGGCTCGCGGGCCCGCGGACGCCTTGGCCGTCGTCGGATCCTGGACCAGCACGCGACCCCCTGCTCTTTTCACCGCGACCGCGCCCGCAGCGCCGTCGCTGTTGCTACCAGTCAGCATGACCGCGACACCGGATGGCCCATATGAGTCAGCCAAGGATTCGAAGAGCACGTCGATCGAAGGCCGGGCGAAACAGACCGGCGGGTCGAGTGATAGCGAAAAGAATCCGCGTTCCACGACCAAGTGATAATTCGGCGGAGCCAGGTAGACATGGCCCGGCAGGATCGGCGCCTTGTCGTCGGGTTCGACGACGGGAAGCCGCGAGGAACCGTTCAGCAACTCGGCCAGCCGGCCGTCCACCTCGGCCATCCGGTGTTGGGCCAGCACGATGGGGCACCGAAACGTCGCGGGCAAACCCCGAAAGATCGTCTGCGTCGCAGCAAGGCCACCCAACGAGGCGCCGATCGCGAAAATCTCCGCAACCGATCCAGAAGCCATCAACGGATCCTTCGATAGAGTTTCAGGTCCCTGCCAAGTTCCTCGAATCTGTCCGCGAAGGGCGTGAGATAAAGCGATTCCTTCATACCAATGCTGAGGATGCCGAATTTCGCCAGGCTGCCATAAAGCAGCGCATGCACGTGCTCCCGCAGCTCGCGATCAAAGTAGATCATCACATTGCGACACAGAATGAGGTGGAATTCGTTGAAGGCCCCGTCGCACACCAGGTTGTGTTGCGAGAAGATGGCGTTGCGACGCAGGCTTTGCCGCATCACCGCGTGCTGCGCGTCGGTCTGGTAATACGCCGAGAAATCACCGCGACCCCCGGCCTTCTGATAGGCAATGGTGTGCTGCCGTATGGAGGGGATCGTGAAGATGCCTTTTCGCGCACGGTCAATGACCGAATCGCTGAAGTCCGTGGCGTAAAGCCGGCACCTATCGTAGAGGCCCTCCTCCTGAAGCAGGATCGCCAGAGAATAGACCTCCTCGCCGGACGAGCAGCCCGCGTGCCAGATACGAATGAAGGGATACGTCCGCAGAAGCGGAATGACCTCACGGCGCAGCGCCATGTAGACGTCGGCATCCCGAAACATGGACGTCGTGTGAACGGCAATGCGGTCGATGAACCGGAGCATGGAATCGGGATCGTGAAGGACGCGATCCTGTAACGCCGATACCGTCGGCACGCCTTCGCGGCGCACGGCCTGACGAACGCGCCGCATCAGCGATGCCCGCGCGTAGCCGCGAAAGTCGTAACCGTAGCGCGTGGCAATGCCCGCCAGCAGCAGGTCCACTTCCAATGCCTCGGTCTGATAGGGCTCCGCGGCCAACATGTTCTCAGCGCCTAGGCGTACAGCCACACCCGCAGCAAGGACACCAGCTGATGCGCGTCGATGGGCTTCGTGATGTAGTCCGAGGCGCCCGCCTCGACGCATTTTTCCCGATCGCCCTTCATAGCCTTGGCGGTCAACGCGATGATCGGCAACTTGGCGTACCGCTCTTGACCTCGAATCCTGCGGGTGGCTTCGTACCCATCCATTTCGGGCATCATGATGTCCATCAGAACGATGTCGATGTCGGCATTTTCCCGCAGTTTGTCCAGCGCCTGCTGGCCGTTCTCGGCGTACACCACCTTCATCTCGTGCTGCTCCAGGATGGTGGTAATGGCGAACAGATTTCTGGAATCGTCGTCGACCAACAGAACTTTCCTGCCCGCCAGGTTCGGGTCGGTTTCGACGAGTCGCCGCAGGATCTCGCGTTTTGGATCGGGGAGATTCGCCTCGACCCGGTGAAGAAACAATGCCGTTTCGTCCAACAGGCGCTCTGGAGAACGTACGTCCTTGACGATGATCGTCTCGGACAGTACGCGCAGCTCGGCTTCCTCCTCGCGGGATAGCTCCTTGCCCGTGTAGACGATGATCGGTATCCGTCGGAACGCGGGCCGATCCCTCATCGTCTTCATCAATTCGAAGCCCGACATTCCCGGCAGTCGCAGATCCAACACCACGCAATCGAAGGGCTCGGTCTCCAGCGCGGTCAGCGCCGCTTCGCCGCTGTCGACGGCTTTCGTCACGACATCGCCGTTGCCAATCAGCTCGACGATGCTCATCCGCTGAACGGCGTCATCCTCGACCACCAACAAACGGCTGACACGCCGCTCGATAAAGGTATGGATTCCCGC
>JANOJB010000390.1:0-19314 GCA_031407985.1 Pseudomonadota bacterium
TGTCTCGTTCCTGAGAGAACCTCCAGTCAGCCTCTCGGAGGTCGCGGTGTCTCTCATCAAGACGATGCTCAGCCGCTTGTTGGACGAACAGCGCCAACGTGCCAGCGGCGTTGCTGGGCGAAAGAGGGCGTCCTGACCGCGACGATCCGACGGGACGGAAGACGAGGGGCAACGAACCCTATAGCCCTATTTTCGGCGCAAAGCGTCCTGGGATCCGTCGCCCCCATCCCCGCCGTCGGTACCGGCGTCCGGTAGCGGAGGCGGCGTCCACGCGGGTTGCGCCAGCAGCCGGGCACGTAGCGCGTTGGCGCCGGGCGTGTCGCGCAACGCGACCAGCGATCGGACGTAGTGGGCCATCGCCCACAGGTCAACGTCGGGCAGTACGTTCTTCCAGGTCGGCATCGCGGTGCCGCCGATACCAGACGCGATGGTGCGGGCGATGTCCGCCGTCGCGTCGCCCGATCGCATGGGATGGAACGTGAAATCCGGCGGCACAATCGCAACGCCATAGTCGCTGGGCTTGGGAACGGGGGCGTACAGATCGGCGCGGAACTCCTCGACGCGCATCTTGGTCAGATCTTCCGTAAACGCGAAGATGTCGGCGCGCGTGGCGTAGGCGGGGTGACAGGCGACCGCGCATTGCGCGAGGCCGTGATAGACACGCGTACCGCGATCAATCGCGGCCGGCTCGCGCCCCGTCCATGGATCGCGCGACATCTCGATGGGCTCGCCCGCCTTCTCGGTTTGCCATCGCGGCGAAAACGCTTTCACGTACTGGATCAGATCATCGAGTTCGGGATCGGGGACGTCCCAGGCCAACATCGCGGTCCCGTGCAGGCCGTCTTTGATGATGCGGCGGAAGTCGCTGTCGTTCGGCAGTTGCCCGGCGGACACGGCGGCGAATTTGTAAACGCCCAACCTCAGATCGCGCGGCGGTGGCGAAAGGCCGCGCCCCGATGGACCGGCGCCGTCGCCCGCATCGCCGTGGCACGGACGGCAGTAATGAGAATACGCGGCCGCGCCCCGGCGCAGACGCTCCGGAGCGACGGTTTGTCCGCCGAGCGCCAGCGGGCGATCGAGAGGAATCGGCTCGGCGGCACGCCTGCACGCCGCGCCAGCAACGACGGTGGCGGCCAGCATCACGGCCCCGACGCTGATGACCGTCGGCGGAGAACAGCGTGCCGCGCGCGGCCTCATACGACGAACACCGCGAAGAGAACCACCAGCCAGACGATCGTGACCAGGTGCCAGAACGACGCGATCGCCGCCAGCGCGGTGGTCCGCGCCCGGCCCCCGCGCAAGGCGCGCACCAGAGCCGGCAGCAGCGCCACCACCGCCGCCAGCGCGTGGATTGCGTGGAACAGCGTCAGGGCGTACACGACCGACGCGACAATCCCCGCGTTCGGTCGAATCCCCGATGCTGACAACCAGGCCCATCCAAAAATTTGAATGCCGAAGAAGGTCAAGCCGGCCACCGCCGCGACGATCAGAAAAAATTTGAGTCGTCGCTCCGCCATCGTGGTTTCCCCGTCGGCGATTCGAACCGCCGCGCGCATCGCCGCGCTTCCCGCCATTGCCGCGGCCGTGGCACCCAACAACCACGACCACGACCGCGGGACTGCGGCCTCGCCCGGGGGCGGCCAGCTGGGCGCTTGCGCACGGACAACCGCGTATCCCAGCAGCAGCGCCGCGAAACACATGGCCACCGCGCCCAGAGCGATTGCCATGCCTACCGAGGCGGTCGCGCGGGCCGCGGCTTTCCGCGCGCTCGGCACCGGTGCGGGCACGATGATGTTGTCCGCGCCCGTCACTTGGGCAACTCCTCGTTCTGCGCCAAATAGTCCCGGCCCAGTTTCGCCCGCACATCCGGGTTCCCCAGATCAAGCGGCCCGACGAAGACAACAGGGATTTTGTCGAAATTGTGATGCGGCGGTGGTGACGTCACCGTCCATTCCAGCGTGCCGACCTCCCACGGATTCGCCGGCGCGCGCGGTCCGCGAAACAGACTGTAGAAAAAATTCACCACGAACAAGATCTGCGCGGCGCCCATGATGAACGCGAACGTGGAAACCAGATTGTTCAGCGGTATCAGAGGACGAAGAAACGCGAAGGCCGACGGATCCGCCAGCCGGCGCTGCATGCCGGCCCAGCCCAGCAACAGCTGCAAACCAAACGTTGCGATCACCGTCGTCAGCGTCAACGCGAAGTGCAACTTGCCAAGCGGTTCGTTCATCATGCGGCCAAAAATCTTCGGGAACCAAAAATAGATGGCCGCGAACGCCCCCAGAAGCACCGACGCCGACATGGTCAGGTGAAAATGTCCAACCACGAAAAACGTATCGTGCAGGTACACGTCGGTCAGAACGTCGGCCAGGAACAACCCCGTGAAACCACCCATGCCGAACACCAGCACCAGTCCCAGCGCGAACAACATGGGCGTGGTCAGACGGATCGCGCCCCGCCAGATCGTGCCCAGCCACCCCACGCCCAAGATCACCGACGGCACCGAGATGATCATAGTCAGCAGCATGAAACTTTCGCCCAGCAAGGGGCTCATGCCGGTCACGAACATGTGGTGGCCGTACACCAGGCCCGACAGGACCACGATCGCGATCAGAGACCAGACGGTGACGCGGTAGCCGTAGGCCGGTTTGCGCGAGAAAAAGGCCAGCAGATCGCTTGCGATGCCCCAGGCCGGCAGGATCAAAATGTAGACCTCGGGGTGACCGAAGATCCAGAACAGGTGTTGATACAGGACCGGATCGCCGCCCGCCTGGATCGTGCTGCCGGCGACGAAGAACTTCGTCCCCAGCACACGATCGAAAAATAGCAACACGGCGCCGGCCGCCAGGACGGGAACGAACAGCGCGTTCAAGATCGACGCCAGCCAGAACCCCCACACCGTTAGCGGCATCCGAAAAAACGTCATTCCGGGCGCGCGCAGGCGAATGACCGTCGTGATGTAGTTGATGGCGCCCATCACCGACGACGCGCCATTTAGGTAGATGGCCACCACCCACATCGTCTGGGCGATGCCCGGCGCCCCGACGGCGGTCGACAGCGTGGGATACGCGGTCCACCCCGCTGACGGCGGTCCCAGCGGCGCGAAGAACGACGCGGTCAAGACCCCGGTCGCCGCGAACATCGTCCAGAACGACAGTGTGTTCAGGACGGGAAACGCCATGTCGCGCGCGCCGATCATCAGAGGAATGCAGAAGTTGCCGAAACCTCCGATCAGAATCGGCGTGATCGCGAAGAAGATCATGATCGTGCCATGCATCGAGAACAGTGCCGTGTAGGTCGCCGGCGAGACGATCCCGCCCGACCCCGGAAACAGCAGGCCGCCAACCCAAGGCACGGGCACGCCCGGATGCGCCACCTGCCAGCGCATCAACATCGCCAGGCCTCCCGCGATGGCCAGGAACACGAGGCCCAACCACAGGAACTGCCGGCCGATAACCTTGTGGTCGGTCGAGAACACCGAACGGCGCAGGAACGCCGTCGGCGGTGGATGCAGTTCGTCGGTCACGGCGGCGGCATCCAGGTCCAGCCATCGCTGGGGTCGTTTTTTGTGGTGGGGCCGGCCGCGCTGGCTCCCGTGTCAGCGCCGTCGGAAGGATCAACACGGAGGGTGGCGTCCGCGGCGGCCCGTTCCGACCAGCGCGCAAAGCCATCGGCGTCCATCACCAACAAGGTTCCGCGCATCTTGTAGTGCCAAGCCCCGCAGTGCTGGGCGCAGGCGATCTCGAATAGTCCGGTTTCGCGTGGATGAAACCACATCCGCGTCACCGTCCCCGGGATCGCGTCAATCTTGGTGCGAAAATTCGGCAGGTACATCGAATGCACGACGTCCTTCGCTGTCAGCTGCAGCGTGACGGGCCGATCGATAGGCACGCGCAGTTCGTTCAGTGTCACGATGTCATCGGCGGTGTTGAACCGCCCGTCGGTTCCCGACAGGCGAAACGTCCACGCCCATTGCTGGGCGGTAACCTCCACCCGCACCGCCCGTGGGTCCTGGTCGGGGTAGCGCCAGAATCCTGAGCGCAGGTGGTCGGCCGATCGCACCACCGCGACAGCGTCGATACCGAACAGCACGACCGCCCCGACGATTCCGGCAATGACCCGATCACGTGTCCTGTTGCCGTGGGTGTACCAGGCCTGTCGCGCACGCCCGCGGTGAAAGACGACCGCGACGATCAAAATCCCCGCCATCACCGCGAAAGCCACGCCAGTGGTGATGGTCAGATAGCGCAGGACCGCATCGACCCGGTGGCCGTAAAGCGAGGCGTCGTGCGGAAGGGTGACCGGCATGCCAGGTCTTGTCGTACAGGCTGGCGCAACGCGGGTCAACGTCCCGCGCCAGCCAAGCCTGGACCTGGGGGCGCGATGGTAGTATGTCGCGCTCACATGGCCAGCACCGGCGAGTTCATCGGGCGACGGGTCGGTCGGTTCACGATAACCAGCCACCTGGCCTCGGGCGGGATGGCCGAGTTGTTCATCGCCCGGCAAGAAGCCGTCGGTGGTTTCGAGAAGGACCTGGTTCTGAAGATGCTCCAGGAGCGTTACGCGAGTAACCAGCGCGTTGTCGAGATGTTCTTGGACGAGGCACGCCTGGCGGCAAAGCTGAACCACCAGAACATCGTGCACGTCTACGATGTCGACGAATCCGACGGGATTCGGTACATCGCCATGGAGTACATCCACGGCGAGACGGTGACGGATATCGTGCGCCGGAGCATCGCCAAGGGGACCTTCCTGCCGATCGAACACGCGATTCACATCGTCGCCGAAACCGCCGCCGGTCTGGCCTACGCACACGAACGGCGCGATCCCGAAGGTCGTGCGGCGCGCATCGTTCACCGCGACGTCAGTCCGTCGAACATCTTGGTGACCTACGAGGGCCTCACCAAGATCGTCGATTTCGGAATCGCCCGCGTCCAGGACCAGATTCGCGAGGAATCGGGCATGCGCCCGGGCAAGGTGTCCTACATGTCCCCCGAACAGGTGCAGGGGGAGGGCGCCGACCATCGTTCGGACATCTTTTCGCTTGGGATCATTCTGTATGAACTCACCGTGGGTCGGCGGTTGTGGCGGGGACCGCCCGAGGTGGTCATGCGCCGGATTGTCGAGGAGCAGATTCCTCCGCCGACCTACGTCAGGCGTGACTATCCGCCCGCGCTGGAATTGATCGTCATGAAGGCGCTGGAGCGCCGTCCCGCCGATCGCCACCAGTCGGCGGCGGAGCTGCAACACGAGCTGAACGAGTTCATGGAGGAATCGGGACTGAAGTCGGGGTCGCGGCGTTTGTCGCAGTACATGAAGGAATTGTTCATGTCAGACGCCGGTCTTTCGCCGCAGGGTGAGGGGAAGGTGGACGTGGGGTCGGTGGGAGTGGCCTCAGGGGAGAACGCGGAGTCCGATGTCGACGAGCCCGAGGACCTGGATTTCGATCGACGCGCGCCTCTGATGATGCGGGTCGAGGCACGTTCCGATGAGAGCGGTGCGAGGGTTTTCGGGCGCGCCCCCGTTCCGCCGATGGGTTCAGCGAATGCCGGGGAAGAATCTGGGGCCCACGGTCAGCGAGGATTGTCGGGCGATGTGGGTCAGAACGATCGAGACAATCCCTTCCCCGCGCTGCCGGCCTCGGCCATTGGGCGCGCCAGCAGTCGAGCGGCGGGTAACACCGCCCCCGTCACCGCGCCCGTCGCGATTGTGGCGCCTGCGCCCGGTTCGTCGGGACCTATCTCGGGCAGCGCACAAACCGCACATACCGCCCAAACCGCGGGAAAAGGTGGAACCGCGGTGCAGATCCCGTCGCCCAAGCAGAAGGCTGGTGCTGTTCCCCCTGGGAATGCCTTGCGCTGGGTGATTCTGCTCCTGCTTGCGGGGGCCGTGGCCGTGGTATTCCTCGCAACGAGATGATAATTTCTCCGTTCGCCGGGCGCCGCTTTTCTGGCCTTTGTGCAACCAAACCACTCATGAATGTCCCGGGGCCGCCGATTTTTCTTCGACCGCCGACCGGCCTTTACGGCTGGATTGATTAGGACCAAGCGAACGAAATGAAGTTCGTCTGCGAACGCTGCCACACCAAGTACTCGATCGCGGACGAAAAGGTTCGCGGCAAGGTACTCAAGGTCCGTTGCAAGACCTGCGCAAACGTGATCACCGTGCGGGAGACCGGTGCGGCGATCGACGACATGGGCGGCGGGCCCCGCGAGGCCCCGATCGCGCGCAGCGGGAGTTTCGACGCTGGGCAGGCGGCGGCAACCGTGATCGCGCCCCCGGCCGCCCGCCTGAGGCATGCGGCGGGTTTGCCGGCCGCGGCGCTGGTGGCTCCTGGATCACCCGCGGCGGCACCACCTGTCAGGCGACCCACCCCGGCCCCGCCGCCGGTCGACAACGTCGAATGGTATCTGGCGGTCGAGGGGACCCAGACCGGACCGTTCACGCGGGGCCGTCTGATTGACAAGGTCTTGGCGACCCCGAAGGACGCGGATGTCCATGTCTGGAACGCAGATCTCGACGCGTGGAAGCCCCCGAAGGACGTCCCCGAAATCCACGCCGATCTGACGCGACGACGGCGGTTGCCGACACCGGTGCCGCCTCCGCCACTGCGCCGGCCGACCGGCCCGCTTCCCGTCGCCGCCGCGCCGGCCGGCCTCTCGGGTGCTACCGGGGCAGTGGGTTTTGGGCTGTTTGATGCCAGTCCCGATGCGGTGAACCTTCCCGTCCCCAGTCCCAAGAAGAACGGCGTGGGGCCGGGCATCGCGGCGGGGGCCGCGCAGAACGCACTCAGCAGTTTTGGATTGGGGGATCTGCTCGACGAAGGCGAAGGGCGCGCGACGCCACCTCCCATGACCGCGCGTGGTTCGACGTCCGCGGGTGCTGTTAGGGCCCCGGATCATGCGGCGATGTTGACGCCGGCTCCGTTCCTGGCACCGGGGCCGTCGCCCTTGGCCGCGCCCGCGGCGATGCGGGGAGTCGCCCAAGCGCCCAAGGGGCAAGGGAAAGGGCTGGGGCAAGGGAAAAGCAAGCAGGTCAGGCTGATGCTGGCGGCCTTCACCGTGGTGCTGGTCCTGTGCGGAATCGTGGCGTTCGGGATGTTAAGGCGGCCCATGGCCCCCGCGCCCTCCGGTTCCGCGTCCACCGGCCCCGCCCCGACCGATTTCGCGGGCATGGCCGAGAAATTGGCCCAGGAGGAACAAGCCGCCAAGGCGCTGGCGAAGCTGACCGGTCCGCCGCCGCCTCTGGTCGTCGAAACGAAACCACTGGTGGCGCAGGTCGAGGCGCCCCAGAAGGGCGGCAAGGGCAAAGGGCGCAACAACAAGAAGAATCAATCGACCGCTCCACCCCCGCTGGGGGCTACGTCGCCTGCGACGTCGTCGGGTTCCTTGACCGCTGAGCAACGCGCGGCGGCCAATCGATTTGGCGATTCGACCGGTCGTGACGTCAGGCTGTCCACCGCGACGGCGGGCGGGGCCCGTTCCACGCCCGCACAGGCCGACATCAGTCGGGTGATCAGCAACAACCGGCAGGGGATCCAGACGTGTTATCAGCGGGCCCTGTTGCGTGACAACACGTTGACCCACGGCAAGGTCACCGTGCGGGTTTCGATCGGCATGTCGGGCAAGGTGAAAAGCGTGAACCTGGACGCACCGGCGCAGTTCCGCGCGCTTGAACCTTGCATTCGCGACGTGATGTCGCGATGGGCGTTTCCGCCATCGTCCGAGGAATACGGGACGGAATTCCCCGTGGTCCTTCAGGGCAACCAGTAGACGGCAACCGGGACGGCAACCGGGACCACCACCGTCCGGCGACGTGAGTCGTGGCTGGCGTCGGCGCCGACCGGCGCCAGCGTGCTAGATTGCGCCCTTCCATGCGCCATCCGTACGCCGCGTTCCTTCACCAAGTCGAAAAACCGTCGCGGTATCTGGGGGGCGAGTACCAGGAAGCGCGCAAGGATCCCACCACGGTCGACGCGCGCGTGTGCCTGGCGTTCCCCGATGTTTACGAGATCGGGATGTCGCACCTGGGCACCAAGATCCTGTACGGCATCCTGAACAAACACCCGCGCATCTCGTGCGATCGGGCGTTCGCGCCGTGGATCGATTGCGAGGCCCAGATTCGTCAGCGCGGGTTGCCGCTGTTGACGCTGGAATCCACCCTGCCGCTGTCCGCGTACGACGTCATTGGTATCTCGCTGCAATACGAGCTGACCTACACCAACGTTCTGAACCTGATCGATCTGGGGGGCCTGCCCGTGCGCGCGGCGGATCGCGGCGACGCGGCGCCGCTGGTTCTCGCCGGCGGCCCCACCGCGACCCACCCCGAGCCGTTGGCTCCGTTCATCGACGCGTTTTTCATCGGCGAGGCCGAGGAAGTTTTGCCCGCGCTGGTGTTGGATTTCGCGGCGCTGCGTCGGGCGGGTGTTCCCCGCCGTGAACGGCTGATTCAGCTGGCGTCCCGCTATCCATTGTACGTCCCCGAGCTGTACGCGACGACGCGCGATCCGGATTCGGGATTTATCGTGGTGGGCGAGCCCTGTGATCCCCGGGTACCGGCGCGGCCGAAACGCGTCTGGGTCGCCGACATCAACCGGTTTCCGTTCCCGGACGATTCCCCGTTGCCCTACGGCGAGGCGATTTTCGATCGCATGGCCGTCGAGGTCGCGCGTGGCTGCACCGAGGGGTGTCGTTTTTGCCAAGCCGGCATGATCTACCGGCCGGTACGCGAGCGCGATCCCGTTCAGGTGATCGAGACGCTGTTGTCGGGCGTGAAAAAGGGCGGCTACGACGAGACATCCCTGACGTCGTTGTCGACCGCCGACTATTCATGCGTGACGCCGCTGGTGAAGACCGCGATGGCGAAGCTGCGCGACGAGAAGGTGTCGCTGTCGGTGTCGTCGCTGCGCGCGTATGGCCTGAACGACGATTTGTTGGCGGAGATGGCGACCATGCGCGCCGGCGGCCTGACGTTCGCGCCCGAGGCGGGCACCCAGCGCATGCGGGACGTGATCACCAAGAACGTGACCGAGGAAGACATCATCGAGTCGGCCCACCGGGTGTTTTCGCGCGGTTTTCACCGCATGAAGTTGTATTTCATGATCGGTTTGCCGACCGAGACCGACGAGGATGTTCGCGGCATCGTCGAGACCGCGGCGCGCGTGCAGGCAATCGGCCGCAAGTACCAATCGGGCGCGATGGTCACGGCGTCGGTGTCGACCCACGTGCCCAAGCCCCACACGCCGTTCCAGTGGGCGGCCATGGACACCGAATCCGAAACCGCCCGCAAACAGGGCCTGCTGGCGCAGGTCGCCCAGCGGCTGCGCGTCGATCTGAAGATGCATGAAAACCTTCAGTCGCATCTGGAGGCGATTTTTTCGCGCGGCGATCGGGACACCGCCGACGTGCTGGAACGGGCGTTTCGACTGGGCTGTCGATTCGACAGCTGGGACGAACAGCTGCGCATCGACCTGTGGGATCAGGCCATCGAGGAAGGCAAGCGCGATGCGGGCCTGGATCCGCAACGCTACCTGGGAACCATCCCGGTCACCGCGCACCTGCCCTGGGATCACATCAATATCGATCTGGAGCCCGGCTTCCTGTTGAAGGAGTACCGCAAGGCACTGAAGGATCGGTTGTCGCCCCCGTGCGGCAAGCCGTACAAGAAGCTGCTGCATCCCAGCAGCGTCGCCGCGGCCGAGGCCGGACACGCGGACAAGCTGATCTGCTACGACTGCGGCGTCGCCTGCGACATGGGCGCGATGAAGGAAGAACGCCTGTTTTATCTGCGGCGCATGAATGCCTGGACGAAACCCGTCGAGGCTGTTCCCGTGGCCAGGCCCGACGCCGAGCCTGCCGAAGGCGTGGCAACGGGCACCGTCGTGGTCGACGCGGCGATCGCGGGCGATGGTGGCCGCGCGATCGGCGGCGCGGGCAAACGGTCGCGCAAACGGCTTCCCCCGACGCGCATCGCGCAAGGCGAGGCATTTCGCGTCCGCCTGCGCTACACGAAGCTGGGCCGCGTGGCGTTCCTTGGGCACCTGGATCTGGTGCGACATCTGCCGCGCATCTTTCGGCGCGCGGGTGTCGAACTTATTTACTCGATCGGGTTTCACCCCAAACCGGAATTGTCGTTCGGCCCTGCCTTGGGCCTGGGAATTCCGTCGCTGGGCGAACTGCTGGATGTGAAGCTGGGTGAACCGCTGGCGGCCGCCGAACTGGTGCGGCGGCTGCAATTGGTGACGCTGGACGGTGTCGATTGGTTGGGGGGCGTGACGCTGGGTCACAACGATCGCGCGCTTGGCCGCGTGGTGGCCCGCACCGAGTTCTGGGCGCGTTTGCCGGCGGGGGTCGCGATCGACGACGGACTTTCAATTTGGCGCGGCGGCGCGCCGATCGCCGTCAAGCGCCGCGGCGAAGGAAGCGGGGTCGGACGCATGATTGACATACGGCGTGTGCTGATCACGATGGACGCGCTCGATTCGATTTCCGGTGGCGCCGCACGAACGCGCGCGCTGTGCCGCCTGGAATGGGACGATTTCCAGGATTTGTCCGGCGAATTGTCCGGCGAATCGTCCGGCGCGCATCACGCGCTGATTCGATTTCAGCTGCCCGTCTCGGCCGAAGGCAGCGCGAAGCCGATCGAGGTCATCGAAGGATTGTGGGGACCCGAGGTCGCAATGCAAACCTCGATTGCGCGCGCTGGATTGTGGGGCGTTGACGGTGAGCGGTTGATTGATCCGCTGGACGCCGACACCCTTCGACAGGTCTCGATCGTGGTGCCGGCGGTGGGGGACGCGCCGGACGATTCGTCCGTCGCGCTCTCCTTGTGATCGAAGCCGCGTGATCGAGACCGACCTTCTGACGAAACGGTTCGGTGACAAGGTCGCCGTGAATGGTCTGTCGCTGACCGTGGGCGCGGGCGAGGTGATGGGGTTTCTGGGACCGAACGGCTCGGGCAAGACCACGACCATTCGTTTGCTGATGGGACTTCTGCGGCCGTCGTCGGGTCGCGCGCGAATCGCGGGGCTGGACGCCACGTCCGAAGCGGTCGAACTTAAGCGCCTGGTTGGCTACCTGCCCGATGAACCGTTCCTTTACCCGTTTCTGTCGGGCCTGGAGATCCTGGAGTTGGTCGCGGGGCTGCACGGCTTCACCAAAACGGAAGCACGACGTAGGGCGATGCAATCGGCCGACGATGCCGGCCTGGGCGAGGCGGCGCGCGCCTACACGTCGACGTATTCGCTGGGCATGAAGAAGCGGACCGCGCTGGCGATGTCCCTGATTCACGATCCGCGGGTTCTGATTCTGGACGAACCGACCAATGGCCTGGATCCGCGCGGCGCGCGCGAGATGCGCGAGACGATCCGTCGCCTGGGCGCCGAGGGACGGACGGTGTTGATGTCGACGCATCTCCTGGAGGCGGCCGAGCGGTTGTGCCACAGGGTCGCCATCATCCGCGCCGGCGTGTTGCAGGCGGTGGGCACGCCCGATGAACTGCGGGCGAGATACGCCGCTTCGTCGGACACATCGCTTGAAGACCTGTTCCTGCGCGCCACCGAGGATCCGCCGTGATCGGGGTGCCTCGCCTGGTCGTCTTGCTGTGTCGCTACAGATGGCGCCACTCCTGGAACGCCTTGCGGGCGCGCCCCACCGGGCCCACGGGCCTGGTCCTGGTCCTGGCCGTGGCCTCGTCGGTTGCCTACGTCTTGTTGTTCGTCTCAGCGCTTGGCGTCGTGGGTCAGGTCGCGGGCGAGGCCGCACAAGCGACCGCGCTGGCCTTGATGTTGGGCGCGATCGCGCTGGCCAGCTTCGGATCCAAGGCGTCCGCGGGCGACGCGGTCCTGGCCGGATCTCCCGAGAACGAATTCTTCATGACCCGTCCGGTGTCGATTTCGCGCCTGCTGGCCGCGCGATCCTTCGCCGCCGCCGCCACGGATCCCTTCGGCGCCCTGTTCCTGTTCCCGGTCCTGATCGCGGCGGCGATCGCCTGGCGCCTTCCCCCCGTGTCGTGGGCGATCGCTCTCGGGATCTCGATCTGCGCCCAGATCGCGATCGCCGCCACGGCGCAGACCGCGCAGATCGCCGTTGTGCGCTGGGTACCGCGCCAGCGGCGTTCAACGGCCTGGGTGGCGCTGCGTCTGCTTTCGGCGCTGTCGCTGGCATCCGTGTGGATGAGCGCGACCTGGATCCTGCGCGCGCCCGAACGGCTGGCGCCGCGTCTGCCCGAGATGGACCGTTGGCTGTCGCTGACGCCCGCCGCGTTGCTGGCGGCCCCGTTGGTGGCGCTTCGGCGCGAGGGTCCGTCGGGTGCGCTGTTCGCCCTGACACTGTTGGTCTTGGCGACCGTGGCCGTGGGCGCGGCCGCGGTGTTCGTCGCCCGTCGCGCGGGCAATCACGGTTGGGAGGAGGCGGGCGCGCCGTGGGCCGAACGATCGGCCATGGTGCGACGTCGCGTGCCGCTGACCCCGGCCCGTCGGGAATGGCGCCAGTTGGTTCGAGATCGCGCTCGCCTGGCGACCTTCGTGGCCCTGCCGGCCATTCTGGTGGGCGTACAAATTTTCGGATCGATCGGATGGACGTGGTCGACCGCCACGCTGGATCGAATCGCGGTCCTGACGTTTTCGGTGACCTTGTACATGGCCGCGATGGGACCGCTTGGCCACATGCAGGGGGAACGCAGGGCGTTCTGGATCATGCGCACGGTTCCCGTTCCGATCGGTCGTTTGATGGCCGCCAAGGCACGCGCGTGGTCGCTGATTCTGGGCGGAATCGCCGGGGGGATGTTTCTTGTGCTGGCCGCCGGCGCGGCGCCATCCGCACCGGCCGAGATCTTGCGCGCGGGCATCCTTGTCATGGGCGGCACCGTGGGCATGACGGTCCTGGCCGTGGGCCTCGGTTGTTTGACGGCCGATCTGTCCGACGATCAACGATCGGCGCTGGGGCCGGGGACTGTCTACCTGTTTCTTCTCTTGGGGGGACTGTACAACTTGGTTCTTGGGGCGCGTGGTTTGTGGATTCTGCCGCCTGTCGCCTTGTATCTGTTGATGGTCGGGTCGACGTGGCGCTCGGGGATCGCGCACCTCGAGACCTGCATGGACGCCGAGGTCCTGGCCAGGCGTGCCCCGCGACTGGCGGACGGCGCCACGTTGTTGCTGATCGCGTACCTGGGGCCGATGGCCGTCGCCGAGGGATTCGGACGGGTGGGGGCCCCCCACGACGTGGTGCTCTATGGGCAGATCGCGGTGATTGTGGGGGTGGCGATTGCCGCAGGCTGGATTCTGGGCCGGTTTTGCCTGAGACGTTTTCGAACCAACAAGGCGTATTCCTCCTGACGCGGGCCGCCTCGGCACCCACCTGCACCCACCCCGGCGCGAAGTTCACGTTTCGGATTCCGGAAACCCGGCGTACAGTTGGCTTGTGAAGTAGGTTGTCCAAGACGCGGCGCATGCCGAACTTGATCGCCTCCGAGTCATCACTTCACCGTCGAGGAGATGCATGCTCAACCGATGCCGTTTTGAACTGGGCCTCATGTTGGCTGGCGGGTTGTTGGTCGCGGGGTGTTCGGTCGACAACCAGGGACTGGAAGCCGTCAAAGGAGACGCGTCGGTGACCGACGTCGCGACGGATCGCGTATCACCTGCGGGGACGGGGGGGCGAATCGGGACGGGAGGAACGACAGTGATCGGCTCCGGCGGAGGCGCCATCGGAGCCGGGGGCACGATCGGCATCGGCAGCGGCGGCAGTTCCACCACGGGGACCGGCGGAACGGCAACGGGCGGAACGGCAACGGGCGGAACGGCGATGGGAAGCGGGGGTGGTCCGACCTCAAGCGGTGGGTCGGTGGCAAGCGGTGGTCGCGTGGGTAGCGGAGGCGCCATCGGATCGGGTGGCGCGCCGGGCACCGGCGGCGACGTGGCCCCGGGCGGTACCACCGGAAGCGGGGGAATCGCGACGGGTGGAGCTCCTGGCGGCGGTGGAGGCAGAGGCACCGGGGGGGCAACGGCCTCCTGCAGTGCGCTCACCTGCCCGAACGGTTGTTGCATGGGCGGCACTTGCGTGACCAATCGCAACGACGAGCGTTGCGGCACCGCGGGGGCCACCTGCGCCCCTTGCTCGGCCTGCAGCCAGTGTTCGAACGCGGGCGCCTGCGCCTTGATAGCCAGTGCGCAATGGAACGTCGTCTGCGTCTCGGCAACCATTGCACCGACCAAGCCCGAAGGGACTATTTGGGATTCCTCCGGCACCACCACAACGGCCGTTCCCGATCCGTTTTGTCAACTGACGTTGGACGGCGTTCCACGCACCGGCGCCCGGACACCGGTCCTGATGGACACCCTGGCGCCCGTCTGGAACCAGACAATCACACCCACCAATGGCACGAACGTTACCCACAACGTCTTGGTTGCCCAGCCGACCCGTTGGTCGGTCAACGTGATCGACGACGATACTGATACCTCGGGTACCAACGATCCGATCTGTACCGCGGCTCCCCGTTTGACGGCGGCCGATTTCGCCGAGGGGATCGTCAAGGTGCCGGCCACGGGCAGTTGCACCAGCCTGGTGATCCAACTGGTTTGCGCGGAGAACTAGGCGAGGCTCGTCGATATCAGGTCGCCGTTGTCCAGCGGCCTGGCGTTCGACCAGACCGTAACCGGCGCTCCCCCTGGCGCGTTCTTGGAGGAGAGCCATGAAGACGCACATCCTCGAACGCACACAACGAATCGAGCGATCCGTTGACGTGGTGTTCTCGTTGTTCGCCGATGCGGCCAACCTCGAGGCGCTGACTCCGCCCTTCCTGCACTTCAGCATCCTCACGCGGTTGCCCGTCGCGATGGCTGTAGACACCCGCATCGACTACCGGCTCTGGCTGTTCGGGGTTCCAATGAACTGGCGTACCCGCATCACGGACTGGGTTCCGGAAGTTCGTTTCGTCGACCAGCAGGAGGCAGGGCCGTACGCGTTTTGGCGTCACACCCACAGCTTCGCGGCGGAAGGCGGCGGCACCGTGGTGCACGACAGGGTGGAATACGCCCTGCCGCTGGGGCCGCTTGGCACGCTGGCCCGGCGGTTGTTCGTCGCCCGCGTTCTCGACCGCATCTTCGACCACCGTCGCGACGCCATCCTTTCGCTGCTTGAACGACCGCTTCCGCTGCGAGTCGCCTGAGATTCTACGCGTCTCGACCGGGGGAGGGCGGTACCGCCGGCGAGGCGGTGCGCAGACGCGCGGGCCGAACGGGAACAGTGAGATTTTCGACCGCGGGCACTTTCATCATCGGCGCCGGCACATCCGCGAGGGCCGCTTTCCAATCGGCGAATCGTCCACCGGCGCGCGCGGCAAGCGCGGCGGCGCGACCCGCGGCGAATCCACCCTGAGCCAGTCGATATTCGACCCAGGCCCATTTGGGAGACGTGGGGCGCAGTTCGACCTTGCCCTGCAGCGCGCGGCGCAACCGGGTCAGCTTGGCCTCGACGGCGGCGATGCCTTCGAAGGGCGCGCCGTCCAGAGGCGTCTGGCGCTTGGCGACGAACGGCGCGATGCCGAACACGACCCTGGGCGCGACCTTGGCCAGTTCCAGACCGAACCGTCCCAGCTCGTCGACGTCATCCATGGTCTCGCCGGGCAGTCCCAGCATCATGTACAGCTTCAGGTGTCGCAGTCCGTGCGTGCGCACGAACCCCGCCGCGCGCAGCAGATGGCGTTCCTTGGTCTTGCGCTGGATCTCCTCGCGCAGGCGTTCGGACGCGCCGTCGGATGCGGTGGTCAGGCTGCGGTAGCCGCCCTGTTTCAGAAGGCCGACGATCTCGTCTGTCAGTCGATCCGCGCGCAGGCTGGATATGCCGACCTCGCGGCCCGCGGCGACCAGTGCTTTCAGAATCGGCACCAACCCTGGGTGATCTGTGACGGCGGCGCCGACCAGTCCCACGCGGCGCGCGTGCGCGGGAATCCGCGCCAACACGCGCTCGGGGGACGCGATGCGCATGCCCCCGTTGGTCGACCGGCGCATCACGCAGTAGGTACAGCCACGGTGGCAGCCGCGCTCGGCCTCGACCAGGAACATGTCGGACAATTCGGTGTGGGGCGTCAGGATCTGCGAATACGCGGGAAGACAAACGTCGCTGGCGGCCGCGATAGCCGGCACGCGTTCGCCGTGGATCGACGGGACATAGAATCCGGGCAGCGCCGCCAGCTTGGTCAGCATCGAGGCACGATCGGAGTCGCCGCCGTCGTGCAGCGACTGGACCAGGATCGCGGTCAGCTCTTCCGCCTCGCCCAGCAGAATCACGTCGGCGTAGGGCCCGGCGGGCACGGGGTTTGAAAACGTCAACGGACCGCCGATGACGACCAGCGGTGGGCGTCGCCGGGCGGCGGCGCGATCCTCGGCCAGCGCGGGAATGCCGGCCAGGTCCAGGCAGTCGACCACGCCCGCCAGTTCAATTTCGTAGGCCAGGGAAAACGCGACAACCGGAAAATCGCCCACGGGCCGGTTCGATTCGTAGGTCGCCAGATCTTCGCCGGCGGCCCGCGCGGCGTGTATGTCGTCGGGTAGGAACGCGCGCTCGGCGGACACGCCCGGCAGCGCGTTCAGTACGCGGTAAATGGTCTGAAACCCCAGTGACGACATCCCGACGTGGTACGGCGAGGGGTAACACAGCGCGAACGACAGTTCGGCCTGTTTGAACAGCGTGCCGCGCTCGGCGCCAAGGCGCTGGTCACGTAGCTCGCGAAAGGTCACCATCGGGTCGCGCAATATACGGTGAAAACCCTGCTTCTGCCCGTACGCACTGGATCGCGCGGCCCAACGCGTCCCTGACCAGCCCGCGCCGATTGGCGCCGTATGTCATGGGACAATATACTTTCCACTCATGACCAAGCCCTTGCAGGTATTCATGAGTGCGGAAGATCTGGCCCGCCTCGAGGCATGGTCCCGGAAGCGCGGCTGGACGAAATCGCAAACAGTTCGGACAGCCGTACGGGCGCTGACGCGTCCGCGCGATTCCGATCCCCTGCTGGCAGCCAGCGGCATGATCGAAGGTCTGCCGCATGATCTGCGCGCGCATTTCGATCGTTACCTGGAGGAGACATTTGTCGCCCACACGCCCCGGACGCCAAAGGGCCGACAAGCCCAGGCGCGTCTTCGTCGATAGCGGTGCCTGGCTGGCGTTCTTCAGCGCCTCCGACCAAAAGCATTCCGAGGCGGATGCTCTGTTCCGTCGGGCCACCGCCGAAAGCGTCAGGCTGGTCACCACCACGCTTGTTCTGGCCGAGGTCCATCGCCTGCTCCTTTTCCGTGCGGGGCCGAAGGCGGCTTCGACCGCCCTGGCGGGCATCGATGAGAGCAGCTTGGTCACGATCGTGTACGGCACCGAGTTGCATCACAAAGCAGCGCGCGCATGGCTATCGAAACTTGGCGATCAGAAAATCAGCTACGCCGACGCGACCAGCTTCGCGGTCATGGACGCGGAAGGGTGCCGGGTCGCCATCAGCTTCGACACGATTTCTGGTCGGCGGGCTTCGAGATGTGGCAGGGCTGAGCGACGGATTGACTATCTACAGCCGGGGCGCGGTACCGGGGGCGGGCGCACGTTTCGGCGCTGCCGCGGGTCCCGGCGCTGCCGCGGGTCCCGGCGCGTACGCGGGCATCGGTTTGGTCGCCACCGCGCGCAGCCACTGCCAAAGCGCGGCGGCGTCGTCCTGGGTCATGAAGCGCATCGCTGGCATCATCAGGCCCTTCTCGGCGGCGTCGAGTGGCTTGAAAGCCACGTGATAGAACAGGTTCATCGCCTTGCGATACGTGTAGATGGGCATCGGCTCGACGAAATCCCATCCGAACCTGGCGCCCGTCTTGCGCGCCCCGTGGCAGAACTGGCAGCTTTTCTGGAACAGAGCCAAGCCGCGTTGCACCTGCGCGTCGGGGTCCACATCGAACTGCTGGTAATACGGTTTCGATTCGACGAATTCGATGCTGGTCAACGAATCGGTGTGCGACCACGGAGAGAAGACCGGTTTTTCCTTGTCGCCCAGCGCTGGATGCCACAGGCCCGCGACGACGATCTTGTTCCCGCCGAAAGCAATCGGCCGCGAATCCGCCCGTGCGTTTCGCTTCGGGATGCCCGGGAACGCCGCCAGTTGAATCGGGTCCTTCGCCTTCGCGCCCATCCCGCGCGCGACAAAGGGATCCAGGCGTTTCATGACCGCGGCGTCACGAAACGGCAGCGGAACCGCCATCCCATTCGCGAAATGCAGGATTGCGAGATCCAGCGACGCCTCGGGCGCGAAGCGTTCGACCAGTGTGGCCAGACCGACACCGCGGTACGGCCGCGAGCGCGCGTACTGGGCATCGAACCGAGCGGCGTCGACCAACGGAAGTTTATCCAGGTCCAAGATTTGTCTTCGCGACCGTGGGGTATCATCCATTCCCTTGCCGGGCCCGCGCACCCACAGTTCGATTTCGCCCGATGGGGGTGGCGGTGTCATGGACGTCGTGGCCACCTCCGGTGTTGGCGGCGCCTTCGCGATCGCAAGACCCGTGGACAAAAATACGGTCAGAAGAGCCGAGGCAATGTTGGCGCTGGCGTGCAACAGAAGGGGCGGTTTCATGCCGCCGGTATCAGCAATGGTCGTGCCGCATTTTCGTTGCTTGCGGGGCCCCAGAAGCGAAGAAGCTGCGGAACCGCGCGTCCCGTCGGCAAACGTTGCGCGAAGGGCGCGCGAAAGTGCGCGCGAAGTGCGCGCGAAGGGCGCGCGCAGGTGCGCGCAGGTGCGAGGGGAGGCTGACTGATGGGTCAGTTCGGTAGAGTGCTGTCCGTCGTCGCCGTCATCATCGCCCTGGTGGGCGCGTACAACGTCTATGCCAGCGATCCGAACCTGGAAGGTCTCGCCCGGCAGAAATCTTGCGACGCGGGTCAGAAGACCTGCCGGTCCCGCCTGTTGAGATTGCGGCGTTCGCCCATTTCGCAGGTTTACGTCTTCGCCGTGGGTGGCTACGAGGTCGAGGTCGACTGCACGCGATCGTTCTTGCTGTTCGGACCCCACGAATGCAAGCGGCAACAGCGCGTGGAACTGCGGGCGCCGGGGGACACGCGTCGGTAGTCGAACAAATTCGTCATGATCATCCTCCACGCCCAAGTCCAGAATGGCCGTATCGTAGTCGACGAGCCAACGGACCTGCCTTGTTCGAGGAACTGGGCGAATTGGAGGACGTACGGCTCGCGACCCGCAAGAAGGTCATCGCGGATCAGCTTCGTGCGGCGATGACGCGTCGGAAGGTTACCCCCGCCATGATGGCCCGAATGATGCGAACCAGCCGGC